>JAAYJW010000194.1 GCA_012522765.1 candidate division WS1 bacterium
GCCCGGCGTGGTAGGTCGCCGATCCCCCGCCCTCGCCGGTGGTGATCTCAAAGATGCTGCGGTGGTGGTCGAAGAGCCGCCATGCGCCACGGTAGACGCTCGCCCAGTCGCGGGAGTTGCGGTTGCGCGCGTCAAGATCAATGTGCGTGCTCCACGTGCCGAGACCCGGCGCGTTGGTCGGCGTCACGTCGAGGTAGCCCGCTGAGGTGTCGTACATCTCGTGTATCTTGTGACTCTCGATCTGCGAGTAGAAGAGCATCTTGTCAGCGGCGATGGGAAAGGCGGGCGGGCTTGGCCTCGTCAGCGGCCCCATGCTGACGGTGAGGTCCGCAAGGCGTGAAAATGCCCAGGCGTTGCGCGGCTGCCGCGAGAGGTCCTCACCGGGGCATGATGTCACCAGCGCCAGCGCCTCATCAGGGCCCGGATCACCCGGCCGATCCGGCTCGCCGAACTCCCGCGCAGGCGTGGGCGCGTTGTATGGGCTGTCCCAGTCCATGTGATTGTAATTTTCATGCACCGCCACCCGCCAGCCGAAGTCGTGGCAGGCGCTGATGGCGGAGGTGAATTCCTCATCCGTCCAGCGTTCGGGGTTGGCCGGGCTGAACTGCGGCTGCTTGCGGTCGTAGCCGTAGCGCATCCACGTGTGCAGGATCGCGAGCAGGTCGGTCATACCGCAGCCCGCCATGATGCGGATCTGCCGCTCAAGCCCTGCACCCGGCGCCATCCGCCAGTGATCGAACACCACGCGATGGCCGATGTCCGCTCGCCCGGAGGACGCCTCGCGCCCTGCGAAGCTCGGCAGCACGTCGAGGTGCTGATCGGAGGCGGTGAGCCAGAGCGTCTCCGCGAAGTCGTTCAGCGTGTTCGCCGAGTCGGGCAGGTAGCGCACCGAGCCGAAGCAGTCGGCTCCGGCGGCGCTCACAGCCCCGCGAGGCCGGTACTCCGTGCAGTGGCTGTTGAAGCGATCCACGAAGGCCGAGTAGAACACGCCATCGCCGGTCATCACCACCGGCTCAAGCAGGAAGGGCTGCGGGATCAGCCTCGCCTCAGGCACGTCGGTGGAAGGCAGCAGCGTCATCTCCACCACGCCCGCCGGTGCAGTCGCCTGCCCCTCCTGCCCGAGGATGCACTGCAGCGCGCGACCGGCGGGGGCGATGCTTGCCGACAGTCGAGGCAGGCCTTCCAGCAGCGGCGCCGTCTGCCTGATGACGACCGCGCCATCGGCGTTCTGCCGGGCCTCAAGCTCCACGCCGGGGCCATCGGCCGGGCGCAGGATGATCTGCGAGATGCGGCAGTAGTCCTCCCCGCCCGCGTCTGAGCGGGCGTCGATGCGCAGGACCTCCCCGCCCTGAAGCTCAGCCGGAAAGAGCCGCTCGTGCCAGGCATCGTCATCGAGGTCGAGCATGATCCGGCCGATCTCCCCGCCGCCGATGCTCAGCGCAATGAATGCGTCATCGGCCACGTCATCGCGGTCGTCCATGTAGCGCACGCCGACCATCCAGCGCCCCGGCTCGACCGCAAGCGGCACGGTCACATGCCCCTGCGTGTGCGGCTCAACGGGGAGCGTGTCGCCGATGCGGATGCAGGGGCCGTGGCCGGATGGCTCGCGCATGTAGCCGCCCGGGCCGTCGGCGTCCACGTCGGCGAGATCGAAGGCCGACAGCAGGCGACGGCCGGCGAGGCCGATGTCGCGCCCCTGCAGGTCGCGCATGGTGAGCATGACGCCGGATGTGATGGTGAAGGGCTCACCGCCGCCCACCGAGGCGCGGACGGAAAAGAGGCCGTTCGAGCCATCGGGTTTGCCCGGCAGGACGCGGTAGGTGATCGGCCCGCGCTCACCGCCGCACGTGATCACGAACTCTCCGGTGGCCGCATCCTGCTCGCAGGCGAAATCCTGCGCCGCTGCCTCGATGCTCGCGGCGACGGGCACACAGGCCTCGCGGGAGTAGTCGGTCACGATGTCGTGGGCAACTGCGCATGCCATCGATCCGAGGAGCAGATTCAGCATCATGAGCGTCAACGATCTCATTTCCGACCTCCCGCAGTGGCGACCGCAGATGAACGCATGTCTGACCTCACTGAGCGAAGCATGCGGCGATAGTTGCAGACGCGAAGGCCCCCGCCCGAGAGCATGGAGTCCATGCGCCCCCGCATGGACACGTTTCGCGCAAGACCTCAGCCTGACACCGCTACTCCCCAACCACCAGCCGATCCGCCGCCAGCGACCAGTACGCCGGTAGCGCCGGGTCCATCTTCACGGTGTGATCCTCCCACGTCATACCCTCGACGGCCTCGAAGGCCACCGACCACGCCCGCCCATCCTGCCCGGCGCCGACCGTGATCGGCAACTGCATCTCGCCGCTGCGCCGGGTGAACTCCATCCCGGCCTCATTGCCCTCGGGATCGAAGACACGCAGCCTCACCTGCTCACCCGGGTACATCGCGTAGAAGCTCAGCGTGAACTGCTCGGTGCTCTCAGGCACGTAAAAGTACATCGGCGAGGTCTCGTAGATCATGTTGACGGCAGGCGCCGCAAGCGCTGCGTGATCGTTCAGCGGCGTGACCTTCGCGTTGTTCTTCGAGGTCTGCACCACCAGCGCGTAGGTGCCATCCCCCTGCACTGGCACACTCACCTCGCCCGTCTCGCCGACCGGAATGCTGCCGCGCTCGATGACGGCATCCTCGGGGCTGACCAGCGCCCATGTGATCGGGGCCTCGTTGCCGCCGACCCGCTTCGTAGCAATGCTGGCGCGGAAGCTCTCCCCCGCCTTCAGCACCGCCACGACGGTGTGCCCGCCGCGCAGAGAGAAGTGCGCGCCCTCAGGCAGCGGCTCAACCTCGTCATCCAGCGCCCGAAGCTGCTCGCCCGAGTAGCCCGCGCTGATCTCCCAGCTTCGCTGCTCGATATATGCCGCAAAGTGCAGGTTGGAGAAGTTGCTGCCCTCATGCTCGCGCCGGAAGTCGCCAAGTTCCTTCAGCTTCCGATGCACACCGAAGGGTGACACTGCTTCATCCTCGCCGGCGATCAGGCTCGCAGTGTCAGCGCACAGCCGGGCGTGCTGCAGGCCAAGCTGGAGGAACTCCACGCGCTCGGCGTAGGGCGAATGCCCCGCGGTGGCAGCAGCCGCGCGATCGAGCATCGCCTCACCCTCATCAAGCACTTCGTCCGGGAAAATCCGGTGCGCGGAGGCGGCATACTGCGTCCAGTTGACCAGCGAGTTCGTCTCCGCGTACTCAGGCTGATCGCGCAGAGCCGTGACATGCGCTTCGAAGTAGTCGAAGTAGTTTTTCACCGCATCGGCGGCGGGGCCGAAGCCGGAGTAGTACTCGCCGAGCATCTCATCAATGTCCTGCTGCGGCTGGGTGTGCAGGCGCATCAGGGCGTAAAGGTTCGTGCCCTGCGTGGACCACTGGCCGTTGAGCGAGTCGAAGTCGGTCGCGCGCATGCCATGCTCGGCCTCATGCTGGAACTCCTCGGCGAACTGATGCGCGAAGATGTGCGGCATGCAGTAGCCGTGCAAGGTGTAGTTGGGCCGCAGAAACAGCGTCGCGCCGGTCCGTGCCCAGCCATCCCACTGCTCCAGCGTCCACGCCTGCTCAGCCTCTGTGCGCGGGAAGAAGATGTCCGGCACCGAACCGATGAGCATATTCGGCGGGAGCTCAATGCCCTCGCTCGGCGCGGGGGCGTAGTTCACATACGCGTAGGCCATCACGATCGCATCCTGATCATGCTCGATGGCCTTGTCGCAGACGATGCGCCAGAACTTCGCGTAGCGGTCAGATACCACGCGAGGCCCGAAGCGCGGGTTGATGGATTCCGGCTGCGGGCCATCCCAGGAGGTGCAGGTCTCGCATTCGCAGAGGCCCTGGATGTCGTTCTCACAGACGTTGACGTTGAAGACCGTGTCCGGATTGGCCGCGCGTGCTTCCAGCCAGTTGGCGATGATGCGCTCGTGGAAGCCGGGGTCGCTCACACACATGGAGAAGCGCGCTCCGGGCGTGCGCGGGCCGCGCTGGCCGTTCACAAGCTGGAACCACTCCGGGTGCTCGTCCCCGTAGTTGTCCCACCAGGCGTTGAAGGCGTGGCCGTAGCTCAGCGGGTGATTGCGCCCCATGCGGTGGCGGCGGAGGAAGACGTTCTGATCTTTCGCGTAAGCCGCTCGCCCTGCGTCGGTGAAGCGCGGCGTCTTCGGCTCACCGCGGCTGATGATGCCGTGCCGCACGTTGCGCTGCAGCAACCACGGCTCTAAGCGCTCGTCGAGATCGCCGATGACTACCTCATCGACTGCGGGGACATGCGTGCCAAGCTCGCCCGGCCACATCCAGACCACGCCAAGCTCGCGTTCGATCAGCTCGTAGACGCCCCAC
>JAAYJW010000195.1 GCA_012522765.1 candidate division WS1 bacterium
CCCAGCGCGGACCGGGTTCCGGCGGATATACCACCACTTGCTGAGGTAATCTCGGCTGTTCCTCACGCAGCGATCGTATGACTCCTCCAGCCACACCGGCCCGTGTCGGCCCAACAGCTTGTTGAGCCTGTGCGCCGTGACGCTCTTCACCGTCTGCATGATCTCCGCAAGCGGTACGAAGCCGCCCTCGCGCGGCATGGGCAGCAGAAGCACGTGAAAGTGACTCGGCATTATCACGAAGCTGTCCAGCGCGTAGCGCCGCCCATTGTCATAGAGCAGACAGTCGTATACGATCCGGGCTGTCTCCTCATCGCACAAGCGTGGCCCGAAGCCAGGATCGGTGGATGAGGTTACGAAGTACATTTTGCCCGGGCTGTCCCGGTGCGGCAGCTTTCGGCGCCTCTCCCGGAACTCGCGTAACACGTCTGGATCGTCATGTTCGCTCATGCTGCTTCCCCCTGAACGTGTCCAGGCGAGGGCGCCTGGACTCCGGGTTCTGTCCCAAAAAGCTCATTCAAGCCTTGGCGAGCGGCAGCACCCGCTCCCGCAATCACTCCGAAGCCCAAGCGCCCGCCACCCGCTCCGACTTCCGGCCAGCCGTCCGGGAGTCCAGGCGCCCTCGCCTGGACAGGTGTTCCAGCCAACCCTGCGCTCAAATCAGCGCACCCTCGCAAACCACTCCGGAGTCCACGCGCACTCGCCTGGACAGGTGTTCCAGCCAACCCTGCGCTCAAATCAGCGCACCCTCGCAAACCACTCCGGAGTCCACGCGCACTCGCCTGGACAGGTGCTCAGCGCCCCCTACAGGTACCGCTGCAGCAGATCGCGCGTCTTCTCCACGCCCAACTTCTGATCCCCCGAACCCTCGAACTCGATGGCAAGCACGCCGTCAACGCCGGCGGCCTTGTAGATGTTGAGCACGCGCTCCATGGAGTACTCCGCGTCCTCGCCGTCCTCATCAAACTCGTGCGTCTTCGCGTGCGAGTGATGGGCGAACGGGATCACCTTCGCAAGCTCGATGTAGCGGCACTCGATCGGCTTGAAGTTGCCGAAGTCCGGGCACGAACCGATCCACTCGGGGTCGGTGCCGAGGATGACCCTCAGGATCGGGTTCGCCCACTTGCTCACGCCGCCGTGGTTCTCAATCGTGATCTTCACGTCAAGTTCCCGCGCGGTCGGCAGAAGCTGGTTGAAGCCGTCGATGACACGCTCCACGCCCACTGTTGCGTCGCGCTCCTCATCGCCGGTGCCGCCGATGTTGAAGCGCACCACCCTCGCGCCGAGCGCATCGGCGTAGGCGAGTTGCTGCTTGAAAGTCTCGACCTGTGCCGCGTTGGCGGCCGTGTCGTCGGAGGCGAGGTTGCCGCCGCAGGTGAGGCAGACGATGGAGCAGCCTGAATCCTCAGCGGACTTGCGCACGGCGGCGAGCGTCTCGTCGCTGAAGTCCGCGAAGAACATGTCGTTGTACTCCAGTGCGGTGATGCCGAGGTTTGCGTTGAAAGCCGGGAAGTCGAGCAGGTCCATCTCGCCGGAGCGCAGGTAGTCGCGCACGCTGTAGGTGCAGTTGCCGATGATCATGTCGGTCTCCTGATGGTGGTGGGCTGGCACATCGGGCGGAGGTTGACCATCGGAGGGCGAGGGACCTTCTGCGACAGCGGACATTGCTCGCAGTCAGCGATCTACGCGGCCTACTTCTCCCCCGCCTCGGCGGAAAGTGCCCGCTGCCGGGCAACCACCTGTCGCCGCACCGCTGACGCGGCCCCGCGCGCAATCAGGTCGTAGAGCGGGTTGACCGGCACGTCCACGTACCACTTCCGCGCGGGGTTGAACCAGCCCCGCTCCGCGAAGTACTCGTAGTCGGCCGGTTGCTCCTCACGATTCGCCTGAAATGCCGCCTGCTGGACACGGAAGTAGCAGGTCTCCATGAAGCTGGGCGCCGGCCGCGTTTTCCGCTCCATCGCCCGGAAGAGCCTCCGCGCCGCATTCCGGGTGCGAACCTCGACCTGCCGCTCCTCGGCGCGTGTCCACGGCTTCGGGAGCATCGCCAGCCCCACGCGGCCCGGCGACAGATCAAAGCCCATGTAGCGCACGGAGGCGAGCGCGTCCTGCGTCATCTTGACACCCGCCGCTCCGGCTGAGACCACGATCAGCGCCTTCTGCTCGAAGAACCGCGGGCGGTGCAAAGCGTAGGCGAAGCGGTCGAGGAGGTTCTTCATCAGCGCGGTCATGCCGAGGGCGTAGACCGGCGATGCGAAGATGACGCCGTTGGCGCTGAGAATGCGCCCCTCGATCTCCGCGCGATCATCATCAAGCGGGCAGCGCTCTTCGCCGCCGAGGAAGCACGCACAGCAGCCCCGGCACGTCGCGAGGTCGGCATCGCGCAGCCAGAGGTAGTCGAACTGCACGTCGCCGAGAAGCTTCATCTCAGCCTCGATCCGCTGGGTGAGGTGCCAGGTGTCGCCCTTACGCGGGCTGCCCATGATCGCGAGAACGCGGCGCATGGTGGTGCCTCCTCCGAATGTTCGCCTGGTCACCTGCTGTCAGACGTGGTCGAGGTAGTCGATGTGCACGTCAACCGGCAGCGGCTCCTCGGATGGCTCATCCTCCGGGCTGCCGAAGACGCGGGCAATGAGGTCATCATCGCTCAGATCATCGCCGAGGCCGAGTTCGCCCGCCGAACGGCCGGTTTCATCAGCGATCTTCGCCAGCAGCGAGGCGCGGTCTACGATCAGCACCATTCCCAGTGGCCGGCGCTGCAGATTCACCGGGAGCGCGCCTTCGATCGCGTCGATTCGCGGATCGCTGCGCGCGAAGATGCACTGCCGCGCGCCCTCTGCGGCGAGGTGATGTAGCAGCGCGATGCAGATGGCCGCATCACCCTCGATCTCGCGGATCGTCTCCCCGGTCTTGACGGCGTAGCCCCCGAGCCGGCCGCCCCTGAGCGCGATGAAGGTCTCGCGCCCCCCGATGCTGAGCAGCGCCTCGGTCTCCTCGCAGGTGCGGACTACTTCATTGCGGGCGGCCTGTTCGTGTAGACGATGGCACTTCGCGGGGTCGAACGGGCTTTCAGCCAGCGGCATGATCTCAAAATGCAGCTCGATCTCGGTGTCGGCGGCCTCCTGCATGCCCATCACGCATATCCCGCCCGCGGTGCGCCAGCCGAGACGCTCGTAGAAGCCGGGGCTGCCGGTCCAGAGCACGCCAAAGTCGAGGCCGATCTCCTCCATCCGCCTGGCGGCATCCTCCATGGCGATGGTGCCTATGCCCTGCCCGCGAAGGTCCTGCCGCGCGCAGACACCTCCGATCAGTCCCGCCTGGAACTGCTGCCCCCGCCAGCGGATCAGACGCGGGAGTATCCCGGCATGACCGACGAGCCGGCTCCCGCTCCGGACCACGCGCAAGTTCTGCAGGTTCGCCTCGCTGTAGAGCAGCGGCGCAAACTCAAACAGATCGCCGCTGCTGTCACGCTCGGTGATGAACACCTCGTTCAGCAGCGATCGCAGATGCGGCATTTCGCTGATCCTGCAGGCGCCGACATCAAGTCGTCCGCTCACTCTGGTGCCTCCACGGTGCCGGAAAGTGACGCGTAGCTCGAGCTGCTGCGTTCATATACTTCGACGCGCACGCCGGCACCTCCCTCGAACGAGTGCCGCTCGCGCAGCGCGTAACCCTCATCGGTCAGAAGGTCCCGCAGCAGCGGCTCACCACGGTCTCGACCCGACCGGCGCGTGTGCGACAGGATCAGCACCACCCGATCGTACTGCCGCAGGAGTTCCCGCAAGAAAGGCAGGTGCTCCTCGTTCAGCGCCCCAAGCCAGTCATCGGGCGCGCGCTGCGCCACACCGGGTACATCGAAGGGTATCGCGTAGTCATCAGCCGGTGATTCACCGTAGTGACGATAGGCGAAGGGATCTCCGTTTAGGCCGATGATCGCGTCACCCGACCCCGTACGCTCATCAACGAACGCCGCCGCCTGCCGCCATGGCTCCTTCGGCCGCCATGCGTGGCCGGGGATCCACGGCACGAGCGCAATGCACACAAGCCCGACCGCGATCTTCCGCTTGAGGTCGCCCGTGACCAGCGCGCCGACGACAACGACCGCCATCAGGGCCCCCAGAACGTCTACATGACCGAAGTACCGGCTGCTCACGAAGCTCCCGCCGCACCATGCCATCAGCGGCGCGAAGAGGATCGCGAATGCCGCCGTGCCTGCCACCAGGGCGAACCATCTGAGCCGCAGCCCATCATGAGAGGCTAACAGCCGCCGCAGCGCGAGAGCGA
>JAAYJW010000196.1 GCA_012522765.1 candidate division WS1 bacterium
CGGCGGGACGAGTGGGCTTGGGAGCGGGAAGCTGCGTGTGGGAACCCGCCGCAGCCACGCCCGAGGGCATCTACACCTACCGCATCCGCGCGGCCCATGACGAAGAGGGGGGATGTGACGATCAGGACAAGTCGCGGTGGCTGACGGTCGACGTCGAGAACTTCTACTGGTTCGAGAGGGACGCCGAGAATGGGAAGCTTCGAGGTTTCGTGCGATATGGACTTAACCGAGCGGCGGCCCAGGTGCAGATCAAGTTCTACGATCATGAACTGAACGAGGTGGGTCAGGTGGCGTGCCCGGAGCTGAGTGCCGGAGGGCACTTCAGCGATGTCTACGCGATTACATTGCCCTACGATCAGGATGGCAACCTGATCCAGCCGGTCTACTGCGTAGCGTTCGCGACCGAGACGGCGCAGGATGGCGCCCTGAACCGCGACGGCCAGCCGAAGCCGGCGCTGCCGAGGGGGAGCAGCGGTCTTCAAGAGGTTAGCGGCAGTGTCTCCGCGGAGGGGGCATACTCTGTACCGCCCGATCCCCTGCCGGAAGGAGCGGATCTCGACATCCTCCACTTCGTGACCCCGAAGGGAGGCGCGAACGACGTCGTGACTCTCACGGCCACGCTCCAGCCGCAAGGACTGGAGGACGTCGTCGAGTGGGAGGGTGCCACGCAGGATCCCGAGAACCCGCTGATCGCAACGGTCTCGAAGGGGAGCGCGGCGAAGCATGAGATCAGGCTCAAGCTCGGGGGAACCGTACACAAGGACATCGGCGTCTGGGTGGTGTGGGCAAGCGGTCACACGGAGTTGCCAGGATGTGCATGGTACTATGATGATGAGGCAAAGGCAACCGTGGTCTACCTGACGTCCTTTCAGAGAACGACCTTCACAATCAACCCCGCTACCATTATCGAGAGCACTAATCGCCCCAACTTGCGCGGGCTGGCGACAGTTGCGCCGCCAGACGTGCCGGCGGGTGAGACAAGCGTCTGGCACGCAGGGCTGAGTCTGGCTCGCGGCGTCTACTGGAGATGGGATCCCAGCAGAAGACAGCGCAAGCTGGTTGTGAATGAATCTGGCGTGGACCTCAGCGGTCACCTCTGTGCCTGCTGTGGTCAACCTACTCTCCTGACGAAGCCCGACTGGCCGAGCCTCCTCGTCACCGGCAACGATGACCGTGGTCTCGTTGGTGAGCGGGGTGATCCCTATCATCCAGAGTATCGGGGGCGTCTTGTTCAACAGGATGCTCCGAGGCACGGCCTACTGCAGGGAGTAGGAGCAGTGGGAGACGAGGTCGAGATTGTCTGGCAGTTTGAAGACTTCGCGCGTCTCCAGGTGGCGGGGAGCTGGCACGTCATCAGCGACGGCATGCCGTGGACGTTCTACAGCCGATTCGTCAAGGCCGACGAGCACTGGGTTCCCTTTGTCTGCGAAGTGAGCGGCGGACACACACACTGGAAGGAGTAGCGCAATGTACATCAGATTGAGCATGATCAGCATCGTGTTGATCGCATCCATCACACTGGCGTCATGCCCTGGTATTGGGAGCACAGACGGCGAAGGCCGTGCGAGGCCTTCGCCCGAAGCCGGCGCTGCCCCGTCAGCCGCGCCGCTACACAACGACCGAGTGTCGGCAATCGAGGTTGAAGCTCTCGGATGGGGCCCCGGTGGAGTCGCAGATGTGAGAGCCGCGGCCCATGCTCTACAGCGAATGGCAGAGCTACACGACGCTCTCCTCGAGGAGGAGCGGGATTGGCAGCATACTCTGAAGGCAAGGGAAGCCGTCGACTTCTTCGCATCCCGCGGCTCCGCAGGATATCTGACGGTCGCGTTGACTTCGCCGCACATGGAGCCCCGGTATCTCGCGGCCCAGGCGCTTCTGGGTCTTCCACAAGAGAACCTAGATGGGCATCGAGTTGCCATAGTCAAGACAATCGTTCAAGAACTGCGGGACTGGCGTGCGCCGCGATGGGGTTCTGAAGATGTTACTGCCAGCATACTGCACATGCAGACGCTGTCCGAACTCCTGGCATCCACCATCCAGTACACCACTCCGCCGTCGCAGGACGGCGTACAATCAGGCTCCGCGACAACTCATCGCAGCCCCTACGATGTAGATGAAGGCCTGCTTCAGGCAGCCGAGGTGTGGCTCGACACGCATGAACGGCAGGCCATCCGCTACGATTCCGCGCGATGATTCGGCCCTTTCGCTGATGTGCAGTCGTGTACGAGCACGGTGCAAAGTCGTGGGGCGCCCATGGTTTCGGCCCACGGAGGTCAGATCGACTATGTGTGCCTCACCACATATGGTTGCCGCCGTCGCGGCAGTCTTGCGGACGAGTATCTCTGCCTGCGCCTTGTTCGTCCGCAACATCCTGAGGCCGACGAATCTGCGCCAGATAATCGCCATTGAGCGACACACGAGAAACCCGACCACTACGTCGGCATCTACCGCAAGTGGTGGGAGGAGGGCCGCCCGCACCGACAAGTATGGCGACCCGATCACGATCCTGAACTGAGGCGCGGGAGTAGCGGCCCGCGCTGCCGCTACTCCCGCCGGGTTCTGCGCTACTGGCCGATCTGCGCCTCGTGCATGCTGACGCTGTCGATCCAGACCGTATTGCCCGCGCCCGCGCCCGCTCCCCACAGCCGCAGTTCCGCCATCTCCGGCCCATCCTCAGGCACTCTCACCAGCAGCGAAAGGTCGGTCCAGTCCTCGCCCGGCTGGTCCGCCGAGGAGATGCGCTGCTCCCCCAACACGCAGTAGAGCGAGAACGAAAGCGCCGGATCGGTCGTCTTCGCCCGCGCCTCCAGCAGATACGTCTTCCCCGGCGTCACCGGCATGCGCTGGGTCAGCACCCAGTTGAAGGGCTCGCCATCATCGCCGATGCGCAGCGAGCGCGTGCCCGTCACGAACTGCTCGGTGTCATACGCCATGACTTCGCCGATCTCGCGCCCCGCCGCACTGGCCGTCCAGCCGAAGGGGAAGTCGCCCGGCTCATCGTGCGACTGGTCGGGATTCGCCGCAAGCTCTTCGCCGAGGCGCTCGATCTCCGCGCCCTGGATCAGCAGCCCGCCTGCGATCTCGCCGGTCTCCATCTCCGTCCACGCGTAGACGCCGTCGATGAGCTTGCAGACCAGCACGCGGTCGCCATCGGGGTCGAGGAGTATCGCGATCTGCCCGCGCAACTGCGCTGAGGCCTTCGGCATCACCTGCTGCTGCGGCACCAGCAGCGGCGGCAGTGCCATCGCGCGCGCGCCGCCGGTGTAGTCCTCCACGCCGCTAACCGCCACCTCGACGTCCTCCAGGCGGTTGTTCATGATCAGCTCATCGCGCCCGGAGGAGCCGGCGGGGACGCTGAAGGCGGTCTTCGCGTTGAAGATCACGTTGTTCAGGTAGCTATTGCTGTTGTTCCCGCGCACCGCGAAGGCGATGTCGGGCATGTCGTAGACGAGGTTGTTCGCCCAGATCGAGCGCCCGCTGCCACACTCGAAGCCGAAGCTGCCCTCGATGGAGAGGCTGCGGCCGTCCACGATGTTGTTGCTCACCATCACGTAGGGCTCCACGCCGCCGGTCTTGACCTCGATGACCGAGCGCCAGCCGGAGTTTGTGCAGATGTTGCCGGAGATGATCCCCTGGCGTGCCTTGGCGTAGAGCGCGGCACCCGCGAGGCGCTTGCGCGGATCGTCCTCGGTGGCGATCCAGATGCCGCGGAAGAAGTTGCCGTCGGGCATACGCACATGCTGGCCGATCGGCTCCCCCGGCACCGGCTCACCGCGGTTGAAGTCGCGCACGATGTTGTTCTGAATCGAGACGTTGTGCCCGTAGACGAGGATGCCGAGGATGTAACTGGTGGTGATGGCCGCGCGCCGCCCGCCGCCGAGCACCTGGTTGTCATGCACGATTGCGGAGGGCAGGTACTCGACCGCGCCATCGGCGATCATGTTCCTGTAGCCGCCGCTTAGCTGGACCGCGCGGATACCGACATCGCGCAGGACGTTGCCGCGCACAATCGCGCCGCCGGGCATCGGGCTGGTGGCGTAGATGCCGTAGCGCGCGGTGCCCGTGAAGAGGCTGTTCTCAACGCGCAGACTCTCGATCTCAGAGTGCTGGTGGCTGAGGTGCATGTCCGCTGCCTCGAAGTGGCAGTCGAGGACCTCCAGCGTCCCCATCGGCCCCTTCTCCTCGACCCGCATGCCCTCGATGCAGACGAAGCCGGTGAGCTTGACGCCCTGCACGCGCAGGTTCGGCCGCGCGTCCATCGGCACATGGTTGAGGTTGATGACCGAACTCACGACGCCCTCGGGGATGCCTCGCTCATTGACCAGCGGATCGGCGGTCGATGCGCTGACTATCTCCGGCCGCCCGCCGAGGCCCTGGATGGTGATGTCGCCATTGCCGACGATGCGGATGACGTCCTCGCCGGCGCCGATGATGCGCGCTCCAGGCGCCAGCAGGAGCGTGATCTTCCCCTGAAGCTCAAGCGGCTGGCTGAGGCGGTACTCGCCGGCCGGGAAGACGATCGCGCCGCCCTCGGGCAGTTGCGCGATGGCCGCCATGACGGCCGGATGCCAGTCGCCATCGGTGACCTGATCGGCGAAGTCGGTGATGTTGGTGCCGACGCCGGACAGTGTGACATCCGCCGCGAAGGCGGCAGTGGTGATAAGCATGATCGTGAGCAGGACGAGTGATAGTCGCATTGTGTACCTCCGGAGAGACCGGATCGGGTGTGGCCGATGAATCATTTGTCACTGCGGCGGCTATCTATCAAGCTATGGGTTCGGGTTCACGTTGCCGTAGACATCAAAGACACCGAGATCGGTGATGCGTCCGACAGCTTTTGAGTGCCCATCACAGTAGTTGACGTTCATCATCTGGTTGTGTCGGTACATCATGTAGCCGATCTTACCCTCAGATGTCATCTCTACATCAGCGGGGGTTCCGTCATCATTGAAGCCGTAGTGTATGCAGTCAAGTGGGGCGGCCGTGGACGATTCGAAGATCATCACGGTCTCGGCCGGAGCCTTGACGGAGGCCAGACTGATCGGCGTGCCGTTCTTGAACGGGGGATCCTGGATCGCCCGTCCACTTCGAGCGACAGTGTAGCTCGACCGTATGGTTCTCAGGTAGGGACCCTCCCCGACGGGGAAGCCGCTGCGATAGGCTGATGCCGTCCACTGAGAACTGGGGCAGAGGAAGACCTGCTGGTTCTTGATGTAAGGAGCCAGCACGTCGTACGCGCCGTAGGCTCTTGGGTCGCTTGCACCGATGTAGAAGTAGAAGCGCGGATAGCGTTCGTCATAGTCCTGGACGTACATCATCGTCGCAAGACCCAGTTGCTTCATGTTGCTGAGACAGCTTGACTGTCGCGCCTTCTCACGGGCCCGCGCGAACACTGGAAACAGGATCGCCGCCAGTATGGCGATGATCGCGATGACCACCAACAACTCGATGAGCGTGAAGCCCCGCCGCATGACATTCGCCTCCTCGGCAAGATATGTCCGAATTGGTGTCATGCTTTCGTTGCAGGCGCCGGGGCACCTTCCCGACTGGGAATATGTTCCCTTAAATGTATGCGTCAATGAACACTGCATTGGTAGCTTGTTCGCTACCCGGCGGCTACTCCAGACCCAGCAGCTCGATCGCGTTCTCGCGCGCGACCTTGTTGAAGACCGCTTCGCTGATCTTGCCGCTGTCGCGCCAGTCGATCAGAAGCTGGCTCATCGGCAGCTTCTGCGTCGGGCTGCAGAGGTCGGTGCCGTAGAGCAGACGATCCTGGAACTCCGTGACGAACTTCGGCCCGTACTCGGGATCGCGTGAGAGCGCATTGTATGGCGTGAAGTCCGAGAGGTCGCCGTAGAGGTTCGGGTAGCGGCGCATCAGGATCGGCACCACGCCCTCCTCGTCGATCGGTCCCTCGGGCATCCGGCCCACCTGTCCGCCGCGTGGGCCGAAGATGATCGCGCGCTCGCCCGGCGTCTTCAGCCGCCCGATCTCCGCCCAGAACGTCGGGCCGTGGCCGAGGATGACGAGGTCCGGGAAGCGCTGGAGCGTGTGCTCAAGCTGCGGCAGGCCGGGGTCATCGTAGAGGCCGAAGTCGCCGCCGACCTGATCGGACCCGTCGAAGGTCACCGGCAGCCCGACGTCCTCGGCAGCCGCGAACAGGTTCTGCACCATCGGGTCCATCATCGGCACGTTGAGCATGACCTCGCCGAGGCCTTTGCAGCCCGCGTCTTTGTAGTGCGCGAGGACCTTGCCCAGCGGAGCGTCGGGAGAGTTCGTCAGCAGGCGCGGGTCCACGTTGCACCACGGAATGATGCGGTCCGGGTGCTGCTGCGCCATCTCGAGGATGTCCTCATTCGCCTGCGGAAAGTATATCTCCGGGCTGACGATCGGCAGGATGCAGCCGCGTTCGATCCCCTCCTCGTCATACCGCGCGATCATCTCATCCGGTGTGCAGAAGTTGCACAGAAACGGAGGCTTGATGCGATAGGCGTGGCAGTGGATGTCGATGAACATGTTCGGCCCTCCGAAAGCCGTGGTTTGTTGGAGCCGGCGTTGCCGGTATTGCTGTCAGCCGTAGTCGTTGTGGCCCCGGCGCCCTCGCCGGGGGACGCCCGCAAGAGCGTCAGGATGTTGCCGTTGAACGAAAGAGTCTGGAGCTTTGCGTTACCCGTGTACTGTGCGATGGGGGGGCCGGGGTGGAACCTCCCGCTTCGCGGGACCCTCTCCCGCTTAGTTGCGGGATCGGGCGGCCCCTCCGACGGCAACGGCTCTTTCGCACCACCCCGGTGTCCGGAGGCCTTTGCCGTGAGCCGTAGTAGTTGTGGCCCCGGCGCCCTCGCCGGGGGACGCCCGCAAGGGCGTCAGGATGTTGCCGTCGAACGAAAGACGCTGGAGCTTTGCGTAACCTGTGCATTGTGCGATGGGGGGCCGGGGTGGAACCTCCCGCTTCGCGGGACCCTCTCCCGCTTAGTTGCGGGATCGGGCGGCCCCTCCGACGGCAACGGCTCTTTCGCAGAGCGTTCGCAGACGCTGACGCCTCAGACACGCGGCGGCCCCTCCCAGTTCGGCGCGCCCCCCTACCCTCACCGCCGCTCCCACAGCCTCTGCAATACGCCCTTCGCGGCATTCTCATAGATCGCGTGCCACGCCTTGTCGAGCAGGCACTCGGTCGTCTCATAGCCGCGGAGCGCGTAGTCCTCTTCCGGCGCTCCGTAGTGGATGTAGCCGTTCGTGAAGGGCGAGATGAAAGTCCACCGATGCGGTGAGGCGGCCTTGAGGTTCAGCCCCACCTGCACAAGAAGCTCCGCCGGCGAGGTGACGATCGCGCAGTCGCCGATGCGCAGGCCCATCACCTCCGCCTCGATCGTGTCCTCGCCCGATTCCTCGTTCAGCCGCTTGTGATGCTGCAGCGTGCCGATGTTGCTCTGCAGGCGCGCAAGCTTCTCCATCGCACGGATGTTGTGCAGATACCTGTCGAGGTTGTGCCGGTTCAGTTCATCGAGCAGCGTGAACTCGTCGCTGCCGCGCGCTTCCGCCTGCATGTAGCGCCAGCAGTAGTCCGCGGGCCACTCGGGGTTGAGCCGGTACTTGAGAAACAGCGGCAGGAAGGAGCGGAAGTTGAGCGTCATGCCGACCATCGAGTGAAGCAGTTCCTGCTGCTGCTCCTCAAGCTCGGCTATGCGCTCGTCGCTGTCGGTGCGCCGCGGGAGGCGGATCGTCTCCGAGACCACGTCGAGCCTGGCGACTCCAGTCTCGATCTTTCCGAGCGCCTCCAGCGTGTTCAGGCCGAGCATCCTGCCTAGCGGCGAGCAGTCGCGCGGGTGATCGAAGTCTTTGTAGGTGACCTCCGTCACATCGCCGCCGGTGCCCTGGAGAAACAGCGCCATCGCATCTCCGCCGAGACAGCTTTCGATGACCTGAGAGGCGAAGCCGGGGTAGTTCGCGGTCACGTAGTTGCCCGGCACACCCACCAGCGGGTGGCAGGCGTAGTTGTAGACCACCGCGAGCGGGCTGCCGTCGGCGCGGTCAATGCGGATGATGCCGATCTCCGGGTCGATCGGGCCGAGGCCCGCGACCTCATCGTCGGGCGGGCAGGGGTTGGCCTGGCGGATCGTCCAGCCACCGCCGTCGGTGGTGCGAAGCGTGCGGTTGATGATCCAGCGATCCTCGTGGCCGACGCCGATGCCGATCGTGACCTCCTGCATGTCTTCGGAGGCGCGGCGAACGGCGTCGAAGGTGCGCGCCAGCTGCTCATCATGCTCGACCAGCATCGGGCCGGGCGTGTGCGTGTGTGAGGCATTGACGAGGACGTTCGCTCCGGGGATACTCAGTTCGCTCTCGATGCGCGCGCGCAACTGCGGCAGGAACTCGTCGCTGATGTCGCAGATGCCGCCGATGGCGACCGCATCCATCGCGAGGATAGCGACGCGCGTGGCGCCGTCATCGAGCACCAGCGCCTTCGCAAAGAGCGGGTCGGTGACGATCATGCGCGGGTCCTCGGTGCTGATCTCGCTCTTAGCGACGCCTGCGCGGAGTTGGCTCAAGTCGGCATCTCCTCTCGGAGGATGGAATCAGCGGGCGGACCTGCGCGTCTCGGTGAACGAGGCTCAGATGCCCCGCCCGCGTGATAGTATGAGGTGTAACATGATCAGAGACTTCGCGCTGCAGGTTTCGCTGCTTTCGAGCATTGTCCTCTTCTGCTGCGCCGGTGGATGGGCACAGCCGCCAGCGGGGGAGTACGCGTGGGTGACGCCGGCCGTGCAGGCGCCGGGCGTCGAGCA
>JAAYJW010000197.1 GCA_012522765.1 candidate division WS1 bacterium
GCTGGAGGAGGAGATTCTGCCGTGCACGGGCAATCTGCCACCAGTGGAAGCCGTCCCCGTGATGAGGAGGTTCTTTGCCATGCGTCAACTCGCGATCCTCACCGCCGTCGTGCTCGTCGCCGTCCCTCTTGTCGCTGCTCCGGAGGTAGCGAATCCCGATTTTTCCGAGGCATCGGTCCGTGATGCCGACCTGCCTGTCGGCTGGCTCATTCCCGATGGCTCCGGCTGGACCCGCGTGGCCGATGCAGGGCAGGAAGCCGCCGCGGCGCTGGTCTGGCGTGGCGGCAGCGGCGAAGCCGCCCAGCAGACGGTGCAGTATCTTACTCCGAACGCGGCGCATCGCGTGCGCGCGACGGTGCAGAGCGACGGCGCCCTGCGGCCGGTGGTGCGCGTGGTTGACGTCGTCTCGGACGACGTGCTTGCGACTCTGACCGCCGAAGCCACCGAGGGCTGGCAGGAGCTATCGGCTGAGTTCGCGCCGACGGCCGCCGATGTGCGGCTGGAGATCTTTCCCCATCCGGCGGCAGCCGAGGGGCTACCCTGCCCTGCGGGAGAGGCAAATGTGGCGCAGGTAACGCTGCAGCAGACAGGTGCTGGGCCGGCGATGGAGCTGCCGGACCTCGGCGAGAACGTCGCGCTGGGCCGGCCCTACACGATGGACCCCGCGCCGCGATACTCACTTACGCTCGACCCGGGCGATGCGACTCAACTGACCGACGGCGTCTACACCGAGGGCTACTTCTGGACGCAGCAGAGCACGGTGGGCTGGACGGGTCAGGGGCCGAAGACCGTCACCATCGACCTCGGCGCCGACCTGCCGATCCGGGCGATCACGGTGGGCACCGCGGCGGGCGTTGCGGATGTGCGCTGGCCCGAGGGGGTCCTCGTCTTCACCAGCATTGACGGCGAGACGTGGCATGAGGTGGCGGACCTGCTCTCGCTGCACAACCAGCGGGAGCCACTGCCGGAGTACGGCGTCTACGCGATGCGGCGTATCTGGGCGGACGACCTCAACACTCACGGGCAGTTCGTCACAGTAATCATCGAGCCCGGCAGCAGCTACGCTTTCGCCGATGAGATCGAGGTCTTCCGTGGCGATGATGCGCTGCTGGCGCAGGCGCTAGTGGGCGAGGGCGTCGCGGACGTGGCCGAACTGATTGAGGCGCGGCGGGTCACGCGGCTGATCAAGGAGCAGTTCCGGCGCGACCTTGACGCGGTGGGTGATGACATCCGCGCGCTCCCGCAGGGGCAGCGACAGCCGTTCGAAATTCGCGGCCAGCAGCTTGCCGAACAGATCGAGGCGATGGAGCCGATCCCGATGGATGGCTTCCTCGCGATCCTGCCGATGACCGAGCTTGAGGCCGACATCTTCCGCCTGCAGGCGGAGGTCTGGCGGGCGCAGGGCAAGGATGAGGTGCGGCTGTGGGACATCCACCGCTGGGATCCGCTCGCGCCCAGCCAGGAGCCGGAGGGCGGTTCGGGCGCTGCGGCCGTCGAAGTCACGATGATGCAGAACGAGCACCGCGCGGATGTCTTCAACATCACGAACGCCTCCGAGCGCGACTTGCGACTGCGCCTCACCGTGACGGGGCTGCCGGGGGCGCCGAATGCAGAGTGGCTGGCGATCCACGAGGTGCAGCATGTCGGCACCCGCTGGTTCACCTCGGTCGCGGCGGCGCTGCCTGTGGCCGATCGCAGCGGCGATGCCTGGCAGATTGACGTGCCGGCGGGCATGACGCGGCAGGTCTGGGTCGCGATCAACCGGCCGCAGATGGACGCTGGCACCTACGAGGGCGCCATCGAGGTGCGCTCCGCGGCAGGCTTCTCCGCAGATGTTCCGGTGCGGCTGACGGTCTACCCACTGCGCTTCCCCGATGAGACAACGCTGAACGTCGGCGGCTGGACCTACACCAACACCGAGTCGATGTATGGCGTCACGCGTGAGAATCGCATGGCGGTCATCGAGCACCTGCACGAGCACTACGTGAACGCGCCGTGGGCGACCAGCTCGAGCATGCCCGCAGGTCAATTCGACGATGAGGGCAACATGCTCGAGGCGCCGGATACAACGAACTTCGACGCATGGGTGGCGCTGTGGCCGAACTCGAAGATGTACCTCGTCTACTCCTCGGTCGGAACCAGCTTCGGCGGCGCGCAGATGGGGACGGAGGTCTTCAACAACAAGGTTGGCGCATGGGCAGAGTTCTGGGCGGGTCACATGGAGAGCCTCGGCTTGCGCCCGGACCAGCTTGGCCTGCTGCTTGTGGATGAGCCGCACACGCAACTGCAATACGAGACGATCACCGCATGGGCGCGGGCGATCACGGCCGCGGCGCCGGACCTGGTGATCTGGGAGGACCCGCAGCCCGTCAATCCGGATCCGTGGGTTGAGGAGATGTTCGCCGAGGCCGACGTGCTCGCGCCGCTGCGGGCGCAGTACATCACCAAGCCGGACTGGTTCCGCGACATGCTCGCCGAGCGGCAAGCCGAGGGTGCTGAACTGTGGTTCTACTCGGCCAACGGCCCCGCGCGCACCTTCGACCCGTTCAGCTACTATCTGCTGCAGAAGTGGCATGCGTACAAGATCGGCGGGAAGGGCTCGAACTTCTGGGCGTTCGGCGACAGCGGGGGCGTCTCGGGCTGGAATGAGTATCCCGCGACCGGCAACGGGCCCTACACGCCCAGCTACATTGACGAGACATCGGTCACGACCGCCAAATACATGGAGGCGATCCGCGAGGGCATACAGGACTACGAGTATCTGACGATGCTGCAGAACGCGATCGCGGAACTGGTGGAGACGGGCGCGCCCGACACGCAGGTTGATCCTCTGCTCGACCTGCTGCAGAACGCGCCCGACCGGGTGATGGCCGGTGAAGATGGCGCGAACTGGCGCTGGGATGAAGAGAAGGACCGCGCGGTGCAGGACCGCGTGCGGATCGAGGTTCTGGAGGCGCTGGTGGGGCTGCAGAAGCCGTGAGGCGCAGGTAGCGAAGTGTCTGGAGAGATGACGCCTACCAGCAAAGCTGCGGAAGGATGATGACGATGAAGCGTGTCCTGATCGCCGCGCTCGCTCTAAGCATCTGCGGAATCTCGTGCAACGCCCAGCCGCCCACGCGCGATCAGCTTGGCCGCGAGGTGAAGCTTACGATCCTCGTGGACAAGGTCATGCAGCCGGTGGCGGACTGGACGACGGAGGAGTGGATGGTCGAGGAGGCGGCGCAGGCGGGCTTCAACGTCTTCTCACCCCGCCGCGGATGTAACGACCTCGATGCAGTCCGCCAGGTCACCGAGTGGTGTGAGAAGTACGGCATCTATCACCAGGTCTGGATACGCGGAACGCTCGCGGTCCCGGAGGACGCCGATGCCGAGGGCCGGATGCTTGTCTGGCGCAACGGCGGCGAGCAGCCACTCTACAGCCCCAACGCCGATGAGTTCTGGGACTGGACGACGCGCTATACGCTCGAATATGCGCGCATCAGCGCCGAGAACCCGCACCTGATGGGCGTCTTCCTCGACTATGAGAACTACGCCCCCGGCACCCGCATGTCCGGCACCGTCTACGATCTCTCCTACGATCAGATGACGCTGAACATGTTTGCTGAGGCGCAGGACATCAATATGCCCGAACTCGCGCCCGCGGAGCGCTATCAGTGGCTGGTGGATAATGAGCTTCATGACGCGTTCGACGCCTGGCAGATCGGCCACTGGCGCGAGCGGGCACGGGCGCTGCGCGAGGCGGTGGATGCGATCGACCCCGACTTCCAGTTCTGCATCTATCCCGCCCCCGGCAGCCGCTTTATTCTTGAGGGCGTCTTCCCGGAGTGGACCAGCGAGCGCGCTCCGGTCATCTTCGCCGATGCCTTCACCTACGGCCGCCGGACCAGCTTCCTGCCCGAAGCCGGCGCGCTGATCGAGGGACGGCGCGGGCTGACGGAGCGGATGGCAACCGTGGAGGAGCTTGGCCTGCCCTTCATCTACACCGGCGGCATAGATCCGGCAGTGACTGGCGCGGATGCGGAGTACTCCGGCAAGAACGCGGTGATGATTAGCGACGCCACCGACGGCTACTGGATCTTCTATGAAGGGCCGAAGTACGACACCACGCACCCGGACTACTTCAAGTGGTTCGCATGGGCGAATGAAGCGATCGCGGCAGGCGACTTTGAGAAGCAGCATGAACCGCGGCAGACGCCCGATCCGTGGGCCTTCAGCAGCATCGGGTCGAGCGGCGAACTCGGCTTCGGGCCGTCCATGGACACCGTCGGCCAGGTGGTGGAGCTTCCGAACGTCCGGCTGAGGCGGCGGAATCTCGTGATGATCGCCGCGAAGGCCGGGCAGGAGGTAGCGCTCGAGGCGGCGGTTCATCAGGTCGGGCCGAACCCTTACGACCTCGAGTGGGACGTGCGCGATATGACGTGGGCGCCGATCGCGTCCGGCACGATTCCTCACGCTGAGGGAGGCAATATCCGCTTCACTCCCGAGGCGGATGGGGTCTACGCCCTTGTGCTGTCGGCCGGGAACAACGCGTATCGCCTCACCAGCGCGAATGTGCCGGTTGCGTTCTACGGCGGAAAGTCGCTCGTGATCTTCAAGGGCGCCGAGCGCATGTACTTCCACGTGCCGGAGGGGATGGAGCGCTTCGACCTGACGGTGCGCGGCTACGGCGGGGAGACCGTGCGGGTGAACGTCTACGACCCGGAGGGCGAACTTGCCGCTACCGCGCAGACGACGGCGGAGCAGGTGACGGTGAACCCGAAGGTGGACGTCGGCGAACATGGCGGGAAGACATGGGCGATTGAGCTGACGCAGGCCGACGAGGGCGTGTTGGAGGACATGGCTATGTATCTCGGCGAGGACCTGCCACCGGCGCTGTCGCTTGTCCCGGAGCACGTCTTCGAGACGCGGTAAGGGGACGTCGTTGTAGGGCGGGGGCTTGTACCCCGCCGCGCCGTTGTCGCCGGTCCCGCCTCGAGGGCGTGGATTGTGGGCCCTGCGCCCTCGCGAGGGGCGGCGCGAAGCGACGCTGTCGTTGGAGGGGCCGACCCCCGCAGCCCGTCCGGCAAGTCGATGTGTCGCCGGATGGAATGGGAGCCAGCCGGTTGCTGCCAATTGTCTCAGGTAGGTCGACCGGTCGACCGAAACGGGGGGCACTCCGGCGCGTTCACAGCGGCCTCAGTGTCCATGCGTGGAGATGATGCCTGAAGGTGCAAAGAGCCCGCGCACGAGCCTCAGCAATACACCGCCGCCAGTTTTCTGAGGTTGAACCCGCCCGCGGCCAGCGCCATCTCCGCCCGCGCCCCATCCAGTCCGCGTAACAGGAATTGCCTCAGGTTCAGCACGGCCTTTATCACGCCGAAGACCGGCTCCACCACCTGGCTGCGCAACCGCATTGCCCGCTTGCCCTCGTCGCTGTCCATTCGCTCACGCATCCGCCGCAACAAGCGCAAGTGCGGACTGATGTAAAGCTCCCGGCGCTTACCCTTTGGCGAAAGACACCGATCCCGATACGGGCAGTCCCGACAGTCACTTTGAGCGGTTGCATAAAGCCTCTGTATCTGCCCCCGACGCTGATTGTCGCGGCGATACGTCAGTAGCTTGCCCCAAGGGCAGATGAACTCATCGTGCTCTTTGACGTAGGTGAAATCGTCCTGTGCAAAATGCTCATCCGGATCGCTCGATTGAACCTGCTGGGCAATACAGGCCTCAACCCCCAACTCCTCCACCGCCCTTAGATTCTCCTCGCCCTGATAGCCGGCATCGGTCACGGTCAGCGTCGGCTTCTCGCCGGTGTTCTCGATCATCTGCTCCAGCATCGGACCCAACTGGCCGGTGTCATTCTGCGCCTGCGTCACATCCTGCGCCACAATCATCCCGCTCGAGCCATCCACCGCGATCTGGGCATTGTAGCCCGGCCGCACCCCGTCGGTGCCCCTCTGAAGTGGCGCCTCGGGATCGTTGACTGATACGCCCTTGTGGCCACTCGTTTTCATGACCTCCAGCGCCCGTTCCAGCTTTTCCAGCCGCTTCTTAGGATCGCGCAGGTCGGCGGGTATCTCGTCACCGCGCGCATTACCAAACTCCGCATCCTCGGCCGCATCGAGTTGCTCCACCTCTGCGAGCAACTCATCGATCTGCTTTCGCAGCGCCTTCTCATCGAGCGTACGGCGGCCCGCGTGAGCTGCGATCTTCGAGCCGTCCACCGCCACCAGCCCCAGGTCCATCAAGCCCATCTCCCGACCCAACTGCACCGTCTGCACGAACAGGCCCGCCAGTTCCCGCGAGAACCGGCGGCGGAACTCACTCAGCCGCTGGTGGGCGATCTGCTGTTCACGTGTCAACCACATCAGGCGCAGGGGTTACGTTCCACGGTTTGTGTATGGGTGGGGTTGTGCTCTCTGTTGCTGTTGTGTTGTTGGGGCTGTGACAGGCGTCTGCCACAGCCAGCGTGCCGCGTACCCCACCCAGTCGATCCTGTCAATAATGCAGTTGTGTCGCAGCGCCAGCAGCCGCGTCATCGCCTGCAGGTTGCGCTCGCCCCCAAACGACCGGCCCGCCGTCATATCTCCCGGCCACGCGTGCGCGACGAAGCGGCAGGCGTTCCGTATCCAGGCGAGGGCGCCTGGACTCCGGTGTAGGTTTGCTGGGGAGGCGCCGTTAGCCGTTGTCGCTGTGGCCCCTGCGCCCTCGCGA
>JAAYJW010000198.1 GCA_012522765.1 candidate division WS1 bacterium
AACGACCCCATCAACCTGACGTTATTCATGTGCCATCCCGCCCGTGGGCGGGACCCGTGCCACATGAACGACGACAACAGCGATAACGCCTCCACCGCTTCGCGAGGACGCGAGGGCCACAACGGCTCATGACGCACGCACAGCAGTGTGCTTGCCACGGAGCGACAACGGCAACCGCTATCCGCCCGACTTCAGCCGCCCAGTAGGCCCGCGATCTCCTGCAGCCAGACGTTAAACTCCGCCGCGGCGTCTATCCGCGTCAGCAGCGAGTCGCTGCCTCCGACACTCCACGTACCCTCGTCGGTCTGCGTTGCGAGCAGGTAGTCGCAGAAGCTCAGTGCCGCATCACGCGCCCGCCGATCGCGGGTGATCGTGTAGTGGGTCGCTGCCGCGAGGCTGCTCTTGCCCGAGCCGGTGTGCGAGAAGCGGTCTTCGGCGCAGCGCAGGTGAAGCGCGAAGAACTCCTCGGCGTACTGGAGCCAGTGCGCTGCGCCGGTGGCCTGGTAGAGCTTGCAGCACAGCAGCCACGGCAGGCCAATCTCCCAGTAGGGCTGCTCTGTTGCGTTGAGGTCAATGAAGAGCGCGTTCGGATCGGTCTTCGTGGTGATGAGGCTGCCGTCGAGTGCGGTCTGATAGTAGTACCGCCCCTCCTCCGGCTGATCGAGCAGCGTCAGGCACCACCGCGCCGCGCGCTCGGCGACATCCGGACGACCGAATGATAGCGCCGCCACAGCGGCCCATGCCGTCGGGAGCGCGCGCAGTCGGTCGCCACCGGAGAAATGCGGAAAGCCACCGGCTTCGGCCTGCTGCGTCAGGACGAAGCCGATCACCGGATGCGAGACGTCCAGGCGGCCGATGCGATGGCTGCCGTGGAAGAGCCACGAGAGCTTATACACATCCCCGCGGTACGCTTCAAGCGAGCCGTCCGGCTGGAGCGTGTTGTCGCGTATCCACGTGACCAGGCGATTCGCCTGGGGGAGCAGGCACGCGAGGGCCCACGAAAGTGTCTGCTTGTGATAGGCGTCGCGGACTTGCGGGTCCCAGATGAATGACCCGTCGTGCTGGCAATACTGAAGCTGGAAATCTACAGCGCGCTGCCCCGCATCGCGGAGCTGCTGCAAGCGTTGTTCCATTAGCTTCACTCCAGACGTCTCTACAGTGGGAGGTGCAGAAAGGTGCGCCCTCGGGCGAGGGTAGTCCTCCCGTGCACCAGCGACATTAGTCGATGCTCCCGAGCAGCCCCACGATCTCCTCGAGCCAGACGGAGTATTCCGCCGCGTGGTCGATGTAGATCAGCGGCGTGTCGGGTTCATTGTCGCCCCGCCAGCCGCCCTCAGGGTGATGGGTCGCGAGGAGGAACTCACCAAACGAGAGGGCGCCGGTACGCGCTCGGGAGTCTCCGGTGGTCATGAAGTGGATGCATGCCGCCAGGCTGCTACTGCCGCTCCCCACGCTGGCGAAGTTGTCCTGCGCGCAGGAGCGTTGCAGATGAAAGAACTCATCCCCGTATCCCGACCACTTCGGATCGCCGGTCGCCTGCCGCAGGCGCCCCATCAGCATCCACGGCAACCCGATCTCCCCGTATGCCTGACCGGTCTTCGCCATGTCTATATGCTGCGCAGCAGGATCAGCGGCCTCGGTGAGCAGATGGCCCTCAGTGTCTGTCTGGAAGTAGAAACGCCCCTCTTCGGGCTGATCGAGCAGCTTCAAGCACCATGCCGCCGCTCGCTCGGCGACATCGAGATTGCCGAAGTAGAGTGCGGATATGCCGGCCCACGCGGTGGAGAGTGCGCGGAGCCTGTCATCGGCCGCGAAGTGAGGGAAGCCGCCACAGGGCTTCTGGTGGGAGATCAACCACTGCATTACGGGGTAAGAGACATCGAAGCGCCCGATCCGGTGGCAGCCCTGAAAGAGCCACGCGAGCTTGTAGACGTCGCCGCCGTAGTCGAGCAGGCTGCCGTCGGGCTGGAGGGCGTTGTCACGGATCCAGCTTATCAGCCGGTGCGCCTCGGTGAGGTGGCCGGAGATCCCCCAGGAGTAGGGCTGCTTGTGGTAGGCGTCGCGGACACACTGGTCCCAGATAAGCGACCCATCGCGCTGCTGGAACCTCAGTTGGAACTGAACGGCACGCTCGGCAGTGCGGAAAAATGCCTTGAGGCGGGCATCCATCATCGCCCCTCCCTGTCTTCACAACGGAAACGCGCTGGTCCTGCACCGCGAAGTAAGCCCCCACTGCGGGCGCGGCCTCACCGGGGCTAGTTCGCGGACATGATGATGGGCGCCGCTTCAACAGAGGCCATTCACCATTCAGCCGACAGACCAAATGCGAATGTCTCTCTAACCCTTCCCCTCATCGGCACCTGCGCCCTCCCTCTGGCGCGGACAAAATTCGGACCCGCGGGCCGTGGGGGAGGATTCCGGAGCGTGCTCGCACAATCTGCGTCTGTAGGTGCGTGAAGTCTCTGCCCTGGGGTGCTGCCCATGCTGAACACACCGACCCGCATGTTGCTTGTAGCGGCGATCATCTGCCTCTCCGCCGCCCTGGCGCTTGCTCAGGACGCCGCGCCGCGCCGGTTGGCTCTGCTGGATGACGCCGCGACGGTGGAGACGCTCGCCGCCGCGCTTGACGACGCCGATGTGGTCGTGGCGCGCACGGCCGCGCGACTCTTGCCCTCGCGTGGCGAGGCGGCTGTGTCCGCCGTCGGCGCCGCGCTGGGGCACACGGATCCGCTGGTGCGGCGCAATGCCGCGATGAACCTGCACCGGCTTGGCAACGCCGGCATCGCGCTCGCGGACCGCGCGCTCGGCGATGAGAGCGAACTGGTCCGCCAGGGCGTCGTATATTCACTGATCGAACTGCCGCAGACGGCCGAAGTCGCCGCGCTCGTTCAGCGTGCCCAGGAGGATGAGAGTGCGCTGGTGCGGGCGACGGCCATCGCGGCGGCCCGCGCTGCGTTCACCACGGCCGAAGCGATCCCCCTGCCCCGCGAGGGCTGGCTCATCAAGACCGACACCGAAGAGGTCGGAGTTGACGAGAAGTGGTTCGCGGTTGACCTCGATGAGGCAGGCTGGACGCCAATCGCCATCGAGGAGTTCTGGGGCGATCGCGGCCCCTCCAGCGGCGTGGGATGGTACCGGCTGCAGTTCGATTTGCCTGCGCGCGAGAAGCCCACGCGCGCACAACTGGATTTCCAGGCGGTGGACGAGTCGGCGTGGGTGTGGCTCAACGGCGAGTTCGCGGGCGAGCATGACCTGGGGCCCAATGGCTGGGACACCCCCTTCCGCCTCGATGTGACTGACGGGCTCAACTGGGGAGGCGCCAACCAGCTTACCGTCCGGGTTCTCAACAGCGCGATGGCGGGCGGAATATGGAAGCCGGTCAGCATAGTGATTCTGGAACCGGCCGACTGACGGGCCGGGAGCCATTGTGACGGGGAACTCATTCGGAGGAGTGATCGGAATGCGGACGTTGATTGCCGCGCTGGTTGTGCTTGTGTCGGCAGGGAGCCTCGCAGTCGCGCAGGAGGTGGAGGAAACCGTGCAGCTTGCAGAACCTTTCATGACCGAATACTCCGGTGAGGACGCCACCGGCGAGCACGTTATCGCGCTGTGGGCGTTCAACCAGCCCGACCCCGCCGCCGATCTATCCGGTAACGGCCACGACCTCACGCTCAATGGCGCTGAATTCGTTGAGGGCGGGCGCTTCGGTGGCGGCGCGCTGCGTTCCTACCGCGGCTGGCCCGACGTGGACGATCCGCACCAGGCGAGGACGGCCGCCTCACCGGCGCTTACGCCCGCCGGCGCCTTCACCGTAGAGATGTGGATCCAGGCGGCGGACGATCTCACGGAGTACCCCGAGGCGTTCCTCCTCGACAGCAAGTACGTGGATGACCTCGGGATGCAGCTTATCCTCACCCGCGAGAGTGCGCCCCATCAGCGGCGGCTGCGTATGAGTCTCGGCTTTGGCAACAAGAGCGAGGCGTGGCAGTCCGATCCGATCAGCGTGGAGCCGGGCGTGTGGCGTCACATCGCCTTCACGTGGGATGGCGACGGAACCGGCAGATTCCTCGTGGATGGGTCTGCGGCGGGTGGCGAAACCAAGCCCGGACTCGCGGCGATAGCCACCGCCCGGCACCCGGTCATCATCGGCGATCGCTTCGGAAGCTACTACCACGGCTTCCCCGGCCTCATTGACCAGGTGCGCATCAGCAACGGGGTGCTGGAGTTCAGCCCCGCCGGCTTCGAGATGCTCCCCGGGCGCTCTGTCTTCATGCGCATGGAGACCGCCTCCGACGTGCGGTTCGTGCTCACAAACCGCCAGCGGCAGACACTCGAGGGAGCGCGGGCCGTCTTCGCCCTGAGCGGATTGTCGCCGCAGGTGGTGGAACTGCCGCCGATAGCCTCAGGAGAACGCCACCAGTTGAGCTTCCGGATGGACACGAGCCTGCGGCCGGAGGAGTACTCCCTCAGTGCGACCGTTGAGGTGCCTTCCGATCCGCCCTTTAGCTCGACGGAGCAGTTCGACATCACGATCGTGCCCCGGCAGTTGCCGAACACGATGCCGGTCGTGATGTGGGGTGGAGTGCAAGGCGAGGATCACCTGAGGGCGCTCAGGGATATCGGCTTCACGCACTACATCGGCCTGAGCTGCGACTTCAATGCCATCTGGGAGGCCAATGCCCCCGTGGCTCCGGGCTCTCCCGAGGCAATCGCCGCCAATCGCGTGCGGCTTGATGAGGCGCTGCGTAACGGTATGCGCATCGTGTCGGGTCTTTCGCCCGCGCGCACTCTGCGCAGCAACGAGGAGTACCAGCGGGTCCTGCACGATGGCTCCAAGCATGAGGATGTCTGCGGGCTCTTCGACCGGGTGCAGGACTTCTGCTACAACGTGGGCGTATCAATGGACAACGCCTACGGCGACCACCCCGGCTTCGGAGCGGCCCTGATCCACACGGAAGTCCGCGGCGGCTCGCGCCCGTGCTTCCACGACCATGACCGGGCCGCATTCCGCGAGTACTCGGGCTTTGATATACCGGAAGCCGTGCGGGATATGCGCGGCGTTCACTACGACACCATCGACGGCTTCCCGCCGAACCGCGTCATCCCCGATGACGACCCGCTCTACGTCTACTACCGGTGGCTGTGGCGCGGCGGCGATGGCTGGAACGAGCTTCATACGCGGGTGCACGACGGGCTGCCCGCACGGGAGGACTTTTGGACGTTCCACGACCCGGCGGTACGCGCCGCCAAGGTCTACGGCTCCGGCGGTGACGTGGATTACCTCTCACAGTGGACCTACTCATATCCGGACCCGCTGCGCATAGGCCTGGCGACCGAAGAGATGCTGCAGATGGCCGAGGGCGCGGAGCGGCCGGATCAGCAAATCATGAAGATGACGCAGATCATCTGGTACCGCAGCCAGACAGCGCCTGAGCCGGGCGAGGAGGCGCAGGTGCAGACGGGCACCTTCGCCGACCAGGACGTCCGCCCGCAGGGCACCGGCACAGTGGACACCTCAGGCCGCTACCTCGCGCGCTGGGAACGCGAGATCCCCGACGCCCGCTTCATCACCATCGCGCCGATGCACATGCGCGAGGCGTTCTGGACCAAGATCGCGCGGCCCATCCAGGGCATCCAGTACCACGGCATCGGCTCGCTGCTGCCGGGCGTAACGCACGGCTCATACCGCTACACGCACCCGGAGGCGAAGTTCGAGCTTCAGCGCCTCGTGGACAGCGTGGTCAAGCCGCTGGGGCCGACGCTGAGGCAGGTGCCGGCGCGGCAGAGTGACGTGGCGCTGCTGGAGAGCTTCGCCTCGGAGATCTTCACCCGCAGCGGCACCTACGGCTGGAACGGCGGCTGGACCGGCGACATGTGGCTGATTGCGCTCTACGCCGGTCTGCAGCCGGAGGTGATCTTCGACGAGACGATCGAGCAGGAGGGGCTCGACGACTACAAAGTGCTGATCCTGCCCGGCGCCGAGGTGCTCACCGAAACGCTGGCGAACGCGATCCAGGCATTCCAGGACCGGGGCGGGATCGTGGTCGGCGATGAGACCCTCTGCCCCGCCATCACGCCCGACATCCTGGTCGAGACGCACTCGCGGCCAAGGGAGGCCGATGAGGGGCGCGCCATCAATGTGGAGAAGGGCCTCGCTCTGCGCGAGCAACTCGACCCGCATTACGCGCGCCACGCCGATTCATCCAACCCGGACGTGGTCCCCTACGTCCGTAGCTGGGGCACAACCGACTACCTCTTCGCGGTGAATGATCGCCGCGAGTTCGGTGACTACGTCGGCCACCACAAGCTGGTGATGGAGAACGGCCTGCCCGCGGAGGCGACACTGACGATGGCCCGCGGCGGCCGTGTCTACGACCTGGTCAATCACCGTGAGGTCGAGACGGCGCAGGCGGACGGCCGCATTACCATCGCCAGGCAGTTCGGCCCGGCCGAGGGCCTCGTCTACATGGTGACCGAGCGCCCCATCGCGAGCATCCGGCTCACTGCCCCGCAGGAGACGACCTCGGGCAGCCGCGTCACCATCGCTGCCGAGATACTCGATGACGCGGGCGAGCGCATTGACGCCGTGGTGCCGGTGCGGGTGGACCTGCTTGATCCGGCCGGCCATGCCGCGGAGTTCAGTGGCTGGTACGGCGCAACCGGCGGTGGGGTCGAGGTGAACGCGGACCTGGCGATCAACGACATGCCGGGGCTGTGGCAGATCCGGGTGCAGGAGCTTGCATCCGGGAAGACCGCCAGCGCCTACCTGCGCGTCAGCGCCGGGTAGAGCACCGACACGCTACCGCGACAGAACCGAAACGGCCCGGGCGCACCTGAAAGGGCGCTGCCCGGGCCGATCTCGTGTACCTTCATGGCGCTACTGCACGAGGATCTCGTAAACAGGTCCTACCCCGTCGGTAGCGGCTGTTTCTCCCTCGTTGTCGGTAACAATGAGCTTGAAGCGCAGCGTCTTACCGGCAGCGCTATTGAACGGAGTGCCGCGGACGATGCCGCGCGCCTGGTCGATGCGCAGCCCTGAGAGGCCGAAATCCTCCGGGCCGACATAGCTCGGATCCTCAAGCCACGTATACGGAGGCACACCACCGATGACCTGCAGCGAGGCGCCGTAAGGCTCATTCGCCGTCGCGTTGGGCAGTCTTATCACCGGCACGCCCATTGGCTGCTGGAAGACAAGGATCGGCGGGATACCATTGGTGGGCAGAGGCGACACCACCAGGGTGATGACCCCGCTGGCAGTGCTGCTGCCGTCGCTGACCACCATCTCGAAATCGTACTGCCCGGGGGCGAGACCCGCTCCACTGCCACCGAATACGCCGGTGAGCGCGGAGACGGTGGTGCCGGGTGGGTAGGCGGAACCGCTTGCGAGACTCCAGGTGTAGCCCGAGAGGGGGGAGCCTCCGGCCGCGAGCAGAGGCTGCGACGTTACCTCGAAGCTGCCGTCATTCAACTGCTGAGCTTGGACAACCTGGTTGGCGAGCACACGGAGGTTGCTGCCTCCGCCTCCGCCGTCTGCGCCGCCACCACCACAACCCGTCACGACGAGGGCGACTGACAGCACGACACACAGCAGAACTGCACAGCAGGTCCTGCGCATCATGGCACCTCGGATCCCTCAGGACAACCCCGCCTGCTCCTGGGGCAAAATGGTACTCCCGCGGGGGTTCCACGCCCGCGGGAATCCACCTTCTGCTGCGGGTACCGGGAAACTCAGCTACGGGGGTGTGTCAGGAGGACGTCAGCGCGCCGCGGACTACGGACACGATATCCCGCCGGCGTAGCGGCTTAGCAAGCACCTCGCGCACGGCCGGACACCTTCGAAGGGGAGCGACTTCCTGTTCGGAGGACCCGCTGACTACGATCACATTCAGGCCGGGGAAGTCCCGCTCGATCGCCTCACACAACTGCTGTCCATTCACGCCCGGCATCACCAGGTCGGTAATCACGAGATCGAAGTCGGCATGATCTCGCAGCATGGACAGGGCCTCTGCGCCGTCGCTGGCCGTGCGACATGAGTAGCCCTCGCTGCTCAGGAATGCGGTCATGATGAAGAGGTTCTTCTGATCGTCATCCACACACAGAACCTGCGGGCCGCAGGACAATCGCGCCTCGGAAGCCTGATTTCTGACCGATATGTTGCTACTCACCGGACAGTCTCCCCGGTTCATGTTCTCTTGTAGTGGCAGCACGCGTTCAGCCTACTCGAAGTGTGGAGGTCTGCATATAGGGATAAGTCCCCCATTGGAGGGTGGATGCCCCCCCATATTATGCACTGACGGCCCCCCGCAGTCCGGTCAAGAGAGCACCGACGGATGGCGGATGTCTTCGCCCGGGTTGGATGCGTGGAAGTCAGGGGAGATGGGGATTATTGGCCTCATCTGCTGGTATTATCGTCATGTTCGGACGGTTATTGTAGTAGATGTAGTATCTGTCTGTGAGCGGTTTGTGAGGTTATGTTGCAGGAGCGCACTCATGCGCCACCAAACGACTCTCCTTGAACGCGCCTGGAGGGGGCCAGCGGTTGGCCCCTGCCGCACACGCAAGCAAGAAGAGAGGGATACGTCATGCGTAACATCAGAACGGCCGCGGCGGTGGTGGTGATCCTGGCGATCAGCGTCACTGCTGGCCTGACGGCGCCAGCGCCGCCATTTGCCTCGACGGTGGCTGACGCAGGCGCGTACGACCTGACGTGTACGCTGAT
>JAAYJW010000199.1 GCA_012522765.1 candidate division WS1 bacterium
CGACGGCAACGGCTCCTCTCCCCCCGGCCCCCTCTCCCTTCGGGATGAGGGGGAGGACCCAACCGTTTGCGACGGTCAGAAATGTCTCTCTCGCGAAACTGTTCGCTAGCCCCCTCCCAACGGGAGGGGGTGCCCGATCCCGCGAAGCGGGTGAGGGCGGGGGAGGCGCCACCGACAAAGCAAAAGGGGCGCCCATCATCGGGCGCCCCTTCGTTGTGCTTCAGTTCGTGACGCGAACTACGCGTCCCCGGCCTTCTTGAGCAGGTTCTCCCACTTCCAGTCAACCCACTCCTGGACTGCCTTGCGGATTTCCGCGCCCTCGTCGGACTTGAAGAGGTGGCGGAAGCGCGCCTGAGGCTCAAGAAACGCCTCAATCGGCTTCTTCTCCTTGGGCTTGTAGGTGACTTTGTACTCGCCGTGAACGACCTCGTAGAGCGGCCACATGCAGGTATCGGCGGCAAGCTGTGAGATCTCCGGTGTCAGGCCGCCCTCATGGCCCCAGCCGAGCGGACACGGGGTGAGGACGTTCATGAACTTCGGACCCGGAATCGAGAACGCCTTCTCGGCCTTGCGGTGGATGTCCATCCAGCGCCCGGGGATGGTCTGCGCGACGTACGGAATGTCGTGCGCGACCATGATCTCGGTCAGGTCCTTGCGGTTTTGCGCCTTGCCGGCGAGAACCGTGCCGGCCGGGCTGGTGGTGGTGTGTGCGCCCATCGGGGTCGCCGAGGAGCGCTGCACACCGGCGTTCATGTAGGCCTCGTTGTTGAGACAGACATACAGGAAGTCATGTCCGCGCTCAGCGGCGCCCGAGAGCGCCTGGATGCCGATGTCGTAGGTGCCACCGTCGCCACCGAAGGCTACGAACTTGTAGTCAACGTCGGCATCGATCTTGCCCTGCGCCTTCAGCGACTTGTACATCGCCTCTACGCCGGAGATTGCCGCGGCGGCATTCTCGAAGGCAATGTGCAGCCACGGTGTGTCCCAGGCGCTGAACGGGAAGATCGTGGTGGACACTTCCAGACAGCCGGTCGCGTTTGCGATCAGGACCGGGTTCTCGGTGGACATCAGGACCTGTCGGACCGCGATCGGCTCTCCGCAGCCCGGGCAGAGGCGGTGACCACCGGTGAGACGCTCCGGCCGGTGAGACAGTTGCTTGAGGTTCGCCATTTGCTCTCCTCCTACTCCCTCAGGCCCAGGAAGCTGACCGGCTCAGCCGGCTGTCCGCTCTCGGCGACCTTCTGCAGGTCACCGAAGGCCTGCTCGAGGTCGTCGGGCAGGATCTCGCGACCGCCCAGACCATAGATGTAGTTATTCGTGGGGACCTGCTTCCCGTAGCTGTACAGCGCCGAGGTGACTTCCGCGTACAGCGGCCCGGCATGGGCGCCGTAGGACGCGGAGCGGTCGAGGACGGCAACCGCCGATGCGCCCTGAAGCGCCGCGGCGATCTCCTCGGCCGGGAAGGGCCTGAAGGCGCGGACCTTGAGCAGACCGGCCTTCACACCGTTGTCGCGCAGCCCCTGCACAACGTCGCGGATCGCGCCGCAGGTGGAGCCGAGGGCGACCATCACGAAGTCGGCGTCCTCGGTCATGAACTCCTCGAGCAGACCGTACTCGCGGCCGAAGGCCTCGCCGAAGCGCTTGCCCTCCGCGATGATCGCTTCCTTCGCGGGCGGGTAGGCGTCCAACTGGCTGCGCTTGTGCTCGAAGTAGTAGTCATACAGGTCCAGCGGACCGAAGGTCTTCGGGTCGCTGATGTCCAGCATCGGGTTGAGCGGCTTGTACGGCCCGACCCACTCGCGCACAGCCTCGTCGCTCTCGACCTCAAGCAGCTCATACGAGTGCGAGAGGAGGAAGCCGTCGAGACAGGACATGACCGGCAGGCGCACGTCCATGCTCTCGCCGATGGCGACGGCCTGGAGCAGGTTGTCGTAGGCCTCCTGGACGTCCTCCGCGAAGATCTGCACCCAACCGGTATCGCGGGCGCCCATCGAGTCGGAGTGGTCGCAGTGGATGTTGATGTTGCCCGACAGCGCGCGGTTGACGACGGTCAGGATGACCGGCTGGCGCATGGAGGAGACGATGTAGAGTATCTCCCACATCAGCGCGAGCCCGTTGGCCGAGGTGGCGTTCATCACGCGGCCACCGGCTACGGCTGCGGCGAGACAGGCGCTCATCGCGGAGTGTTCGGACTCAACCGCGACGAAGTTGGTATCCACCTGGCCGTCGGAGACGAACTGCGCGAAGTTCTGCACGATCTCGGTGGACGGGGTGATCGGGTATGCCGCCACCACGTCCGGGTTGATCTGGCGCATGGCCTCGGCCACGGCCTCATTGCCTTCAAGTGCTACTCGCTTTCCCACTGCTACTCCTCCTCCGACTGCCCGGGCTCATCGGGCTGGAACTCGCCACCGGGCACCATCTCGATGCAGTCCTTAGGGCAGACCGCGGCGCAGATCCCGCAGCCCTTACAGTGGTCGGAGCTGAAGCCCTGATACTTGACCGACTCGTCCTTGATATGGACGGCTACGTCCGGGCAGTAGATCCAGCAGAACAGGCAGTCGATGCAGCATTCGTTGTCGCGGACGGGGTGCTCGTTGCGCCAGCCACCGACAGTGTACTCCGTAGCGTTGCCCGCCTGTGGAATGATTCCGCCGCGCTCCATCTCGTGCCATTTGGCATCGGGCGGGTAGTGACGACTCATGAATGGACCTCCTCATAGGCTCGCTGCAGGGCGGCGTAGTTCGACTCGATGGCCGCCTGTGACAGCTTGCCGCCCAGCCGCTCATCAACCGCGCGCTTGAGCGAATCCAGCTCCACCAGATCGGCGGCCTTCGCCATCGCACCCAGCATCGGGGTGTTGGGGATCGGGCGGCCAATAGTGTCCCTGGCGATCTGTGTGGCGTCAACAACGAAGACGTTGACGTCCGGGCTTGCCAACTGCTCGCGGATCTGCTCGACCGACTGGTCGGTGTTGATGACCAGCACTGCGCCGGGCTCCATGCCGTCGGTCACGTGCTCGGTCGCCAGCAGGGTGTCGTCGAGAACTACGACGACGTTGGGGTGCCTCACGCCAGAGCGGAGGCGGATCGGGTCCTTACTGATCCGCACGTAGGACTTCATTGGAGCGCCTCTGCGCTCCGCGCCGTACTCGGGGAAGGCGTTGATGTTCCAGCCCTCCTCGGCGGCAGCCACAGCGAGGATGTAGCCGGCGGTCTTAGCGCCCTGCCCACCCCGTCCGTGGAAGCGGACTTCCGTCATCTGTGCCATGAACTAACCTCCTCAGTCATGCACCGGCGAATCTGCCGGCGACTGGTGCCGGGTGGTCGTAACCTGCCGCGGGCATCTCCACCCGCGGGCCCATCAGTCCAACATCTCTGTGCGCCCTCGCAGCGCCCGGGCAACCGTCACCTGATCGGCGTAATCCAGGTCGGCGCCCACCGGCAGGCCCAGCGCAAGGCGCGTCACGCGAATGCCGCCCATCTCCAGCAGCAGACCGCGCAGAAACTCGGCGGTAGCATCGCCCTCAACCGTGGGAGGGGTGGCGAGGATGACCTCAGTTGCCCCCTCCGCATCGACACGTTCGAGCAGCTCCGTCACTCGCAGATCGCCCGGCCCCACGCCCTCCACCGGCGACAGCACGCCGCCGAGGACGTGATAAAGACCGGAAAACTCAGCCGCGCGCTCAAGCGCGACCAGGTCCTTGGCGTCCACGACGACACATATCGTCCCGGCGGTTCGGCGCTCATCGCGGCAGATCGGGCAGAGCGGCTCCATCGACCAGTTGCCGCAGCGCTCGCAGTAGCGGATGCGCTGGTGGAGATTCTCCAGCGCATGGGCGAGCGCCTGCGCCCGCTCCACTCCCGAACCCAGGATGTGAAAGGCCAGTCGCTGCGCACTCTTCGGGCCGATACCGGGCAGCCTCTCAAGCTGCTCGATCAGTTCCCGGATTGGCTCGGCATAGCTGAGCATGCCCTCGGATTCGCCTCGTCTCGCAGATCAGCCCTTCAGCGCCACCCTCGGCGGCATGACACGATAGCACCCGGACGGGCCCCCCACCATGCATGATAGCACCTGCGCCCTCCGGTCTGCGGATCTTCTGCTTAGAGTATATCAGGGAGTTCCATCCCGAGGCCCGCCAGGGGCAGCGCCTCGCTCAGCTTCGCCCGCTTCATCTCCGAGGCCTTCCGCATCGCCTCGCGAACACCTGCGCAGACGAGGTCCTGAATCAGATCGCACTCGCCCGCGGCAATCACCTGCGGGTCGATCGTGATCTCGAGGATCTCGCCAAGGCCCGACACGGTCACCTTGACCGCGCCGCCTCCGGCACTGCCGACGATCTCCAGCGCCCGCAACTCCTCGGCCGCGTCGGTCATCTGCCGGTGCACGCCCTGAAGCTGGGACTCGATCATCTTCTGAAACGGGTTGAGCATTTCTGCCTCGAACTCCCCTCGCCCCCGGTGAATGCCCTGGGGCTCTTTCCACGTGCCGCCCCTCAATACCTCACTGCGTCGGCGGCGATTTCTCCACTTCGTCACTGCCATCGAAGGCACGCTTGATCGCTTCCACCATCCGCGCCTGCCGCTCAGCGTCACTTTCATCGCCCGCGCCATCTTCGGCGGCGGTCTCAGCAACCGTCTCCCCCTCCGGCACCGAATGCTCTGGCGCCTGAGGCTGTGGCGCTGCCTCCTGCAACCGGCAACTGACCTCAAGCACACTGCCGCAGAGGCCTGATATCGCCCCGGCGATCTGCGTGGTGTATGCCTTCGACGCCCGCTCATACTCGAACTGCGCCGAGGCCGGGAACACCAACTCCAGTCGCGCTCCCTCGAGCGCGCTCGGCTCCGCTCGACCGACTATCGCCGCCACGGCCGGATGTCCGCCTGAGATCAGCGTCTGCACCATCTGCGACCAGAGCGATTTCACGGTGTCCAGTGTGACCTCGGAGGCAGCAGGCTCGGAGGCGGGAGGGGCTGCCTCGGCGGGAGGAGGCGCCTCTTCGACGGCCGGTTCAGCGGTCTCCTCAACAGGTGGTTCGGCCGTCTGTTGAGGTGCCTGTGTTGCGGGCGCCGCCGGCGCCACGTCCGGGATCGAAGTCAGGTGCGCCAGCGTCACCTCAAGCAGCAGCGGCTTCTGCGCGCTGTCGCGGATATGCACCGCGGCATCGCCGAGTTCCTCGATGATCTCGCCGAGGCGCCTGGGGCCGAGTGCCGCCGCCTGCGCCTGCATCCCCTCGCGGCCACCCGAGGTCGCCTGCATCCACGCCGGAGGGTTGGCCCCCAGCGACATCCGCAGCAGGTCGCGGAAGTAGAGGCTCAGGTCCTCGATGAGCTGCCCGATGTCCTTGCCGCTCGCGACGACTTCATCCACGCACCCGAAGACGCCCTCGGTGTTGCCGCCTGCCACAGCGTCGGCGATGTTGCCGAGCAACTCAGCATCAGTCACGCCGAGCACGCTGTTGACGATCTCCAGCGTGACATCACCGCGGGCGTAGGCGATGACCTGGTCGAAGATGCTCTCCGCGTCGCGCATCGCCCCACCGGCGGCCCGGGCGATTGTGCCCAGCGCCTGTTCCTCGACCTTTACGCCCTCGCTCTGTGCGATCGCGCGCAGCGCCTCGACTATGTAGGCCTGCGGGATCGGGCGGAACTCGAAGGTCTGGCAGCGCGAGCGGATCGTAGGCAGGATCTTGTGCGGCTCGGTCGTCGCGAAAACGAAGTAGGCATGATCGGGCGGCTCCTCGAGGGTCTTGAGGAGCGCGTTGGATGCCTCGGGCGTTAGCTGGTGCGCCTCATCAAGGATGTAGAACTTACAGCGCGCCTGCGTTGGTGCGTAGCCGACCCGCTGGCGCAGTTCGCGGATGTCGTCAATCCCGCGGTGGGACGCTGCGTCGATCTCGATCAGGTCCATCGCGTTGCCGGCGGAGATTGCGAGGCACATGGAGCACTCGCCGCAGGGCTCGGCGGTGGGCCCCGCCTCACAACTGAGGGCTTTCGCAAGCACCCGGGCGGTGGTGGTCTTGCCGGTGCCGCGGGGTCCGGCAAAGAGGTAGCCATGCGCCACACGACCCTCGGCGAGCGCGTTCTTGAGGGTGGTGGCGACATGGTCCTGGCCGATGATCTCATCGAAGGTCTGCGGCCTGTATTTGAGGGCGAATGTCTGGTAGGCCATCGAGGCCCTTTCGTTACGGGCTGCCGCAACTGGTTACTGGAGCTCTGAGCCGACTGATCGGGAGCGGCGGTATGATTTCGCCACGGGTGTGGCCATGCCTGCTCTCTTTGCTGCCATGAGTCGGTTGTGCACCGAACCGTCGATAACGCCGCCCGACCGTTACCCTCGCAGCCAGCTCCGGCCAGGTGATCCGCGGCACCGGCTCGATCCGCTTACCGCTGCTCCCTTCCGGGCCTGACGGGGTTCTGCGGACGTCACCTTGCGCGGGACCCAGCCCTCAACGCCACTTACGAGGGTCAGGCGCCGAACGACGAGACCTCGGGCCGGAATTCGGCCCCACTATGGCGGATTGTGGGTTCAGGGTACCGCCAGTCCCCCGCTTAGCACAACCGACTCACGGCAGCAACGAAAGCAGCAAAAGCAAAGAAAGCAACGACAGCAACGGCTACGGCTGACGGCAACGACAGCAACGGCTACGGCTGACGGCAACGGCAGCTACGGCTACGACTGACGGCAACGACAGGTCTTAGATCAGCGACCACATTAATAGACGACTATTGCGTTGTCTATGTTGTCTTCCGGCAGCGAGTACTTAGCGCCGCGACCATTTTTGCGACTTCTTCGGCGTGCGCGAGGAAGGCCTCGGCATTTTCGCTGCTGATGTAGTGTAGATCGCGGGCGAGAAGCACGAGGGCCTGAGCTTCGGCGACGGAGCCACGCGCGACATCGAGGAAATGTGCGAAGGCTCTGTCGGTCTCGCGCCCTTTTCCCTCTGCGATGTTAGCGGGCACACTTGCGGCGGCGCGGCGTATCTGGTCTCTTAGTGCGAACTGCTCGGATGGCGGGAAGTTTGCGGTGATCCTGTAGGCGACCAGCGCGAGCTGGTGTGCTTTCTGCCAGACGATCAGGTCTCGAAAGCCAGCCATGCCCATCCCCCCGTCTGAAACTGAGTCCCTGCAGTACCGTTGCCTTCCCTGCCGTTGCCTTGCCTTCAGCCGTTGCCTTTGCAGCCGTTGCTGCCGTTGCTGCCGTTAGTCGTCGCTGTCGTTGCTTTTGTTGCTTTCTTTGCTTTCGTCGCTGCCTTATGGCGGAGAGGGTGGGATTCGAACCCACGAGACCCTTCCGGGCCTACCCGCTCTCCAGGCGAGCACCTTCGTCCACTCGGTCACCTCTCCGCGTGCGGGCAAAATCGTCTGCGGCAGCGACGTATAGCAGAGCCTCGCGATCGTATCGGCTCAAGCTGTCAATGTGCGCGTTCACGCCAAGTCGCCGTTGCTGCCGTTAGCCGTCGCTGCCGTTGCTGCCGTTAGCCGTCGCCGTTGCTGCCGTTAGCCGTCGCTGCCGTTGCTGCTGTTGCTTTCTTTGCTTTCGTTGCTGCCTTCTGGCGGTGAGGGTGGGATTCGAACCCACGAGACCCGCGAGGGTCCACGCGCTTTCGAGGCGCGCGCATTAAACCGCTCTGCCACCTCACCGCCGATGCGTGTCTACCGCGCTTTGGCGGAATTGCCGGGCGGTCGGGGGATGGTGGGCTCCGACGCGCGCCGGAACAGATTGTTGGCGCCCCCGGCCCGAGTCGAACGGGCGGCCTTCAACTTAGGAGGTTGCTGCTCTATCCACCTGAGCTACGGGGGCGCAAGAAACAGGCGGACCTGCCCGACCCGTTGTCATTCGCTATAACGGCTCCGCACTACCGCGCGGAGCCGTGGAATACGATGGTACGCCGGCCGCGATTTGAACGCGGGACCTCCGCCTCCGCAGGGCGGCGCTCTATCCACTGAGCTACCGGCGCACTTGCCATGATCCGGCACCGATTATCGGCGCCTTCGCGGTGTATGTCAACCCGCCGAAACTCCGGCGGCGGTTCTGATATGGTACGCCCGTCGCGATTTGAACGCGAGACCCCTGGCTCCGGAGGCCAGTGCTCTATCCACTGAGCTACGGGCGCACGTCACTTCTCTCGGCCCGATCCGTCGCCGTCCAGCCGTTGCCGTCGTCGTCAGCCGTTGCTGTCGTTGCTGTCGTTGCTGTCGTTGCTGTCGTTGCTTTTGTTGCTTTCGTTGCTGCCGTCTGGCGGAGAGGGCGGGATTCGAACCCGCGAAGGAGGTTGTACCCCCTTAATCGCTTAGCAGGCGACTGCCTTCAGCCACTCGGCCACCTCTCCACGGGCCAACTGGATTCGTATTGTAGCATACAGACGGGCACAAGACAAGGTCAAACTCGCGCTTGATCCGGGGATCCATCGCGCGCAGCGCATAGATCGTGTTCGACGGACCTACGGGCCCTCGATGCGCCAAAACGCCTCTCGGATCGCGTCGAACTGCTCTTCGCTGAGATCCACGTACATCGCCCCCGCGTTCTCGGAGGCCTGTCCGGCATTGCGTGCCCCGGCCAGCGCGCATGTGATGGGCGCTGCGGCGATCGTCCACGCCAGCACGACCTGTGCGATGGTCGCCTTGTGAACCTCCGCGATGGGGGCGAGGACCGCGTCTATGACGCCGTTCACGCGCCGAATGTTTTCCTCGGTGAACCACGGCTTGTCATTGCGCTGATCGCCCTCGTTGAAGGTCCGATCAACCGTTACCTTGCCTGTCAGCAGGCCCTGTTCGAGCGGACTGTAGACGATGGTGGCTATGTCGTGTTCATGGCACCAGGTGATGACGCCGTCGTAGTTGTCGCGGCTGAGCAGGCTGAACTTCGGCTGCGAGCAGTGCACCGGGCCGTACTGCAGGCACTCCTCGATCATCCCGGGCGTGAAGTTGCTCAGGCCGATGGCGCGGATCATCTTCTGATCGAGCAGCTCCGTCAGCGCGCCCATGGTCTCCTTGATCGGCGTGGTTGCGTCGGGCCAGTGGCACTGGTAGAGGTCGATACATTCAACGCCAAGGCGCTCCAGCGACAGCTCACATTCGCGCAGGATGCTGTCGCGGCGGAGGTTGCGGTATAGCTGCACCGGCTTCCCCTCGTTGTCAACCGTATCGTAGTGATGCTGACCCCTGTCAGAGTCCCAGCGCAGGCCGCACTTCGTGAAGATCAGCACGTCGTCCTGGCGTTGTGCTACTGCCTCGCCGACGATACGCTCGGAGTGCCCGAAGCCGTAGGCGGGCGCGGTGTCTATCGCGTTGATGCCGGCGTCAAGGCCGGCGTGGATGCCCTCAATGGCAGCCTCATCGTCGGTGCCGCCCCACAGCCAGCCACCGATGGCCCATGCCCCGAAGACGATGGGCGTGGCGTGTATCTCCGAAGTGCCGATCTGTCGCAGTTGCATGAGAGGTATGCCTCCTCCGTCGGTGTGCCGGATGGACAGGTTCGGCATGGCGCGCCGAGGGACCTGCCTTCGCGGGCCGTTTTGCCTCTACCTCGGCGCGACGCGCTCGATCACGGCGATGCCGCCCGGTGGCACATCCACACGAGTCGGACCATCGACCATCACCTCGCGCGATGGCTGCTCCACGAGGTCCGCATCCCAGGCGAGCAGCCGCGCGGCAACGCTCTCACCGGGCCAGCAGTACTCACCGCTTTCGGAGATGATGATCCGCTCGCGCGCGAGGATCCAGCCCTCATGAAGCTCAAGCGTGGTCAGCGGATAGAAGTGCGCGACCGGGCCGCCGTCCACGGACACATTGAGCCGGACCGGGATGGTGCCCATGCTGAGGTTGCGCCGCAGACGCGCGGCATCGTAGTTGCCGAAATCCCACACGAGCGGCGTGTAGAGATGCGTCTCTCCCGCACGCAGGGCGTAGTTCTGCGCCTCAACGAAGCGCGGGAAGGGTTGCTGGTTCTCCGCCATAACATTCGGCGCACCGTTGGCGACGTGCATTCCGCCGCGACCGATGATGTGCTCGTGCATCGCCTGCCGGAACGGGCTGCTGAGCAGCGTGATGTTGCCGATGAGCGAGGTGATCTCGAAGGTCTCGGGGTCGATGACCGCGGAGTGTCCTTCCCACTCATTGTAGGTGTAGCTGACGGCCGGGTTGTTCGATTCGTCCTGATAGATCCCGTCGGCGCCGAACTCGTCCATGAGCAGATCGATCAGGTCCATGAATTCGCTGCCGAAGGTGTTGGTGAGGGTCGGGTAGACCATCGGCGAGGACTTGTAGGCGCTGGACCATCCATGAATCAGTTGCTCTCCAGCCTCGTCCGTAACCCAGCTATCGGCGAAACGCTGCTTCTGTTCCTCAGTCTGCGGGCTGTTATAGAAGCAGTGCTGGTAGACGAGGAACTCGACCTCCGGATCGGCGGCTTTGAAGTTGGCGATACACTGCTTCAGTGACTGCCGGTAGTCGTCGAAGGGCTCGTTGAGAACGCCGACGCCGAAGCCGATCCACTTCGGCGGTTCGCCTTTGGCGTAGTTCCAGCCGCCACCGGTGAGGATGCCGTGTTGTCCGCCGCGGGCCAATTGCTCGCGCAGCGCCTCGGAATCGGTGTTGGGCCCGGCGAACTTCTCCGGCTGGATAAAGCCCCACGGTCCGTTCACCGTGATGTCATTGACCTGCCAGTCGGCACGCACCTGGTTGATGAACCGCCAGTAGTCGCCATGCAGAGACGGGTAGAGCGACCAGCGAATTTCGTAGCTCTCCCCCGGCGCGATGGCAAGCCGCTCATCGGCAAAGCCCACCAGCGGGCTGCGTGGCTCGAAGTGCAGGCTGGCGTGATTGCGCGTGACGTCGTCCTCGATGGCGAGACCGATGCCGAACTGCGAGCCGAAGGGGACGAAGATGGTGGGATTGCCGCGAATCTCCGCCACCTGCAGACGCGCCGGATCGCTCGCCCCCTGCAGCCATGCCACGGGCACAGGATGCTCCCCAAGCGACAGGTCCATCCGGTGCATTACTCCTACTGGCCGATCGCCGAGATTCGTGAGACGATCGCTCACGGTGACGCGATCATCGGTCGCTTCGACGGTCCGAAGCAGGCTCCACGCGCTGCACTGCGCTTCGGCCAGCCATCTCCGCTCCTGCGGCTGGCTGACGGCCACACTGAAGTCATCATCTGCGCCATCGCTGCCAAGCGCATGGTAGCCGACTCGTGGTTCGGAGAATCGCGAGGTGCAGACGAAATCGGTTCCGCCCGCCTCGATGACGATGGCTCCATCCTCGCGAAGCTGCGCGTTCCAGCCGGTGACGCCCGGTAGCTCGTGCTCCGAGGCGGTGAGGGGCGCACCCTCATCCGCGAGCTGGATGCTGACGTTGCGGATTACCATCGGCCGCGGCGTCACGCCTACCCTGCGGTGGAAGGTGATGGTGTTGGTCGCGCCGGGCTCGATCAGTTCCGTGACATCGACGAGGAAGCGGTAGGGCTCCGGCCCATGTCCCTGTGCGTCGCCGAAGGATGTGAAATCCGGCGCATAGACGATCCGCCATCCACTGCCGGCGGAATACCAGCTCAGCATCGTCCCCTCGCGCCACGGCACCGAGACGGGCTTGTTGAGGAGGCGGTCGGTGAGAGCATCCACGGCAGCCGCCACCGTCTCCCCGTTAACCGTGAGATCGAGGTAGAACATCGAGCCGCCCAGTTCTTCACTATCCATCCGCGCCTCGAAGTCAAGCAGCACGTGCTGCTCGCCGAGGTCGCCGGCGGGCCATTGGTAGCTTACCTCCTCGCCCGGCTGAAGGACGTGAGGCTCGACCTGCAGTGGGATGGTCTGTGCCTGGAGAGATGGTGCCGCGCATATCAGAGTGGCAAGTAGAGCAATGACAAACATTCTATACCTCCATCGTCTTGCCGGTCTCGCTGGAGCGGTAGCAGCCTTCGATGATGCGCGTGGCGAGGATGCCGTCTCGGCCGGTGATCTGTGGCTCACGGCCCTCCACCAGCGCGCGGGCGAAGTCGTCTATGAGCGGAGCGTGCCAGTTCTCACCCGGCGGGAGGTCGAAGCTCTCGACGCTCTCACCGCGGCGCAGCACCAGCGGGCCGCGGTCGTAGTTGCGCGCCTCAATCGCCCCCTCAGTGCCGCGGATCATCAGTTCGTCCGCGCGTGCGGAGATGGCCCACGAGGCGGTGCAATGCAGGTGCGTGCCGCACTGCATCCGGCACAGGAGGCTCTCGATGTCCGGCACCGCCATGTCATCGCGGTCGAGCCGGTCGGTCAGGCCGGTGACTGTGGCAGGCTCGCCGAGGAAGTAGCAGGCAAGGTCGAGGCGGTGGCTACCCACGTCCATCAGCGCTCCGCCGCCGGCCTGCTCGGGAAAGAGGCGCCAGTACTTGGGATTGTCGGCGGTAATCATCGGGCGGCTACAGATGCTGATCTCGCAGACGATCGGCTTTCCTATCGCCTGCGCGTCCAACAGTTCGCGTATCTTACGCGACACCGGGAAGAAGCGACGGTAGTAGGCGACGCCGAGGCGCAGTCCCGCCTCCTCGGCCATCGCGATCATGCGCTCCGCGTCCGCCACCGACAGCGCCATCGGCTTCTCGCAAAGCACATGCTTGCCCGCCTGCAGCGCCGCGATGGTCTCCGGAGCATGCCTGTTGACCGGCGATGCCACGTAGACCGCGTCTATGTCATCAGCCGCCAGAAGCTCGTCAAGGTCGCTCAACGCGCGCTCTGCGCCATGCTCGTCGCGCATCTGTTCAGCGCGCTGCGGGGTGTTGGAGAAGAACGCGACAAGCTCTGAATCGGGCTGGCCGTTGATGGCCGGGGCGACCGCTTTGTTGGCGATATCACCACAGCCGATGATGGCCCAGCGGACGGGCATGGTCTTGACCTCCTCGAGGTGAAAGCCGGCATGGAGGGCTTCGCCATCTGCCGCGGGAACCCTCCAGAGGCGCCTCCTCGTCAGGTTCAATTATTGCTGCGGTTGACATTTGGTCCGCAAAACTATAGCATAACCCCAACAATTTGGCCCCTTACACAACCCGTGCATCACAGCCTAAGGGGTGTAAGCAGTGCGAATCGCAGCCGTCATCGCAGCAGTGATTGGTCTCGTAGTGTCTGCCGCAGGGCCCGTCTGGAGCCAGGGGAGCATCATGGCGCCGGATCTTCCCGCCCTGGGGTCTTATGCTGTACCCTCCCCCTCACCGGAGTACATGATCGCCAGCGGGAAGACCTATGTACGGCCCGGTCCGGTTCCCCCGACGGTGGTTGAGGAGGAAGACATCGAGGAGGCGCTGGGCCTCGTTCCGTTCGACCACTGGGCGTATGATGCCGTGCAGCTACTGCTTGAGCAGGGCATCATGATCGGCTACCCGAAGACGGGCTTCCATGGCGATCGGCCAATGACGCGGTATGAGTTCGCGATGGCGATCTCGCGCCTGCTGGCGACACTGGAGCAGGAGGTGGGAGATCCGGGCGCTGCAGGTGCGACAGGCGCCGCCGGCCTGGCCGGTCCGCGCGGCCCACAGGGGCCCCCTGGCCCACCTGGGCCGCCGGGACCTCCCGGACCGCCCGGGCCGCCCGGGCTGACACCTGACGTGAGTGAGATCGTGGTCGGCCTTACGCGAGAGTTCTCGGATGAACTGAAGGTCATCCGCGACCAGATCGCCGTTGTGAAGGACAAGGCTGATGATGTTGACTCCCGCCTGAGCGAGCTTGAGATGCGGCCGCAGTCCATCACCCCCTTCGGTTTCGTGGACTACCGCATTGGCAGTGTCTGTGGCCCCATTGACCTCGATCATTCATTCGATGCTCTGACCGTCCGCATGGGTCTTGAGGGTTACATCGAAGATGATATCTTCGGCCGCATCGCGCTGAAGATGGCTGACGGCCGGCATCCTCTCGCCGCCCTCGGCGTGGAGATCGGCGAGGTGCAACGTCCCTACGCACCTATCGGCGACAGTCCCGACCCTGACCTTGGCTATCTTGGCAACAACATCTACCTTGATGAGGCGTGGGTGCGCTTCAAGGGCAACTGGCCGTTCGATGCGACGTGGACCATCGGCCGCCAGTTCCAGGCCTACGGGCTGGGGCTGGTGGTCAATAACGAGCGTCTCTCGCAGCAGGGCGTCCACTGCCTTGTGGATCCGCTCTTCATTGACGACCTGAGCCTGCAGTTCTTCACCGGCGGCTCGAACTACAGCCACTACGCCGGCCCGTGGACGGACAACGCCAACCAGTATCATTCGGCCTACCTTGAGTACACACGGCCGAGATGGTCGATTGGCGCGCCGTGGCTCATCCGCGGCTACGGCATGACCCGCGAGGGCGGGCGGGATTTCTACGAGTCGGCATGGGGCGTGGACGTGTGGTGGAACTTCATCGGCGATCTCGACCTGTGGTTTGAGTACGCGCATCTTACGAGGCATTCGAATCGCGACGTCTTCAACCGCGGCGGCAACACCAGCCCGGAGGCGTATCAACTCATCGTCGAGGTGATCTCAACCCCCGACTTCAGTCTGACCGGCGTCATCAGCGACGTGGAGGCCGAGTATGACATCGTCTACTCGACCCTGCATCCCTACTACGAGTTGCTCTGCGCGCCGCCCACCGGTCGCGCCTTCGCGTATGAGCGGTGGTTGCGACGCCCGCTCACCATCCCGAATCTTGAGCTGATGGGCGGCTACGGCACATGGTACATCGCCGAGGCAGAATGGCCGCTGGACTTCTTCTACTACACCGTCGGGACAAACAGTGACTGGTGGGAGGCCTCGCCGGTTGATGGCCTCTTCTACGACGAGCTCTACGGCGTCCGCCTGCGACACGAAGTGGCTCACGGCGTGGAGACCTCACTCACCTGGGCTCACCAGACGCCGGTGGACCCGACGACTGACAGCAGCACAAACCTCCTGCAGTTCCGCACTACCCTCGCGTTCTGAGGTGACTGGACGGTAAGTGCCGCAAAGCAGGGCCCTCGCTTTAGTGAGGGCCCTGCTCCCATGTACGATGACTGTGCGGCACGCAAATTGCATCCACTGCCCCGGCCCAACTACCTCCCGCCGATGGAGGCACACACCTCGTATGAGCGCGCCGGATGTCCGCAAAGCCGCGATTGTCCTCGCCAGCCTCGACGTGGAGACTGCGGTGAGCATCTGCCGTCATCTTCCCGAGCTGGACGCCGAACAGCTTATCACCGTCATGGGGCAACTCGGGCCGGTGGATCCTGACGAGCAGACGGAGGCGCTGTGCGAGTTCCAGGAGCACGTATCGCGCCCGGCGCGGCTGAGGGCCGCAGAGCACGCCGAGCAACTGATGGCCGCCGTGCTGGGGCACCAGTCGCTGTCGGAGCAGGATGAGCGGCGCCGGGTGGCGCTGCAGCGGCTGCGCGCACTGAACCAGGTGGATCCGGCCGCGATTCGGCGGCTGCTGTCGGAGGAGACGCCGCAGATGGTCGCGGCAGTGCTGAGCCAACTGCTACCGGCGCAGGCGGCGCGAGTGCTGGGCCAGTGGCCGGTTGAGATGCGGTCGGACCTCGCGCTACGCGTAGCGAAGATGGAACGGCTCGCGCCGGGAGCGATGGAGGCGATCGGTGAGGCGATCGGCCGCCGAGCCTACCACACCGACTCGGACAGCAGCGCCGATCGCGGCCTGCAGTTCGTAGTCCACCTGCTCGAGGACATGGACCGCGGCGCGAGTAAACGACTTCTCGACGAACTGCGCGAGCGGGACGCGGAGCTGGCCGACGAGGTGGAGGGCCACCTCTTCACCTTCGAGAACGTGGTGCAACTGAGCGACCAGGACCTGCAGGTGCTGCTGCGTGGCCTCGGGCACGCGACTATTGCGCGGGCCCTCAAGGGCGTGGATGAGTCGGTGCGCGAGCGGATCTTCAACAATGTATCCGAACGCGCCAGAGAGATCCTCGGCCAGGAAATGGAGTTCCTCGGCCCGGTGCTGGTGCGCGACGTGGAGGCGGCGCAGCGCGAGTTCGTCACCCTGGCGCTGGAGCTGGAGCAGGCAGGCGAACTCGTGCTGACGACCGAGGACGCGCAGTACGTAGAGTGAAAGCGTGGGGTGTACGATGGCGCAAGCGGCGCGAGATCTTCACAAGGGCCTACCCACCGGCGCATCCGGGCGTGGCTATGACTTTCGCACCGGGAGCGAGCTGTCGCGGGAGGCGCTATCTCAGCTTCGAGCGATGGGAGACCGACTTGCGGCCGCCCTCGGGAGGGTGCTGAGCGCGTATCTGGAAAGCCCCGCGCGCTTCGAGGTGACAGGCGCTGTCGGAAGGAGCTTCGAGGAGCTGACCACCGGCCTGCCGCGGCACGGAGCGCTCGGGCTGATCCAGCTCTCCGCGGCCACGCCCGCGCTCTTCTGGCAGGTGGAACAGGCACTGATCGGCCCGATCGTGAGCAGGATGCTGGGCGGCCCGCCGGAGCCGATCGAACGACCGGCTACGACGCTGGAGGCGGCACTACTGCGGCGCTTCCTTCAGGAGGCGGTTGATGTGTGGGCCACCGCGTGGGAGCGACTGGCCCGCCGGCAGCCCCTCGTTGTGGAGGTGCTGACGGAGTCGGCGCAACTGCGAGGAAAGATCCGCGACGGCGAGACGGTGCTGCTGGAGATCGCGGCAGAGATTGCCGGGACATCCGGCACAATGGCCATCGTGATCCCGGTCCCCGTTGCACACAGGCTGCTGGGCGAGCGAGAGCAGGCCGAGGATGGCAGGGACCCCGACCTGATGCGCCTCAAGCAAAGCAGCGATCATATTTCCGTGCCGGTGAGTGTGATTCTCCATCGCAAGAAGATAATGCTGAGCGAGGCGGCGGCATGGCGACCCGGTGATGTGATCGAGCTTGGCAAACCCGTGGCCGAGCCGATGGTCGTCACCGTGCATGGCCGGCCGAAGTTCCTCGCGCGCACCGGCATCTCCAGCAGCCGCCTGGCCGCGCAGTTGCTTGGCCCCTGCGACTCTTCGGCTGAAGCCCCCCCGTCGCGCTCCAGCGTGACGGGTTGAGCGGATTCTTCGGCGAATCGACTCAAGTTTCGCCTCGTGCTGCCGAAGTACCCTCGCTTGAGGGCATTTTCCACCGCACGAGGGGGTGCGCATAGCCGTGCTTGAGCTGAGGAACGACTTTGTCACCACTGCCGGTCAACTCCCCACGGTCAATTGTCAGATCATTGTACGCAGCGAACTGCTCGAACTCTCCTGCCTCGACCTCATCAGCCGAATCCAGCAGGAGGCCGAGGAGAACCCGGCGCTTGAGCTGGAGTGCCGACTCCCGCTGGAGGAGCTTCCGACGGTGCCGGTCTCGCACTCCGCGCGCCGAAGACCCGCGGATCCAGGCTTCGACCCCACCAGCGTCGCACCCTCGCAGCACGAGCTTCGTGATGAGCTTCACCGGCGCATCGGCTGGGTGAGCGCCGGCGCGCAGCGTGAGATCGCCTGCTGGCTCATCGAGTGCATAGACGAGCGCGGCTATCTTGCGACGACACTGCTGGAGGCGGCGCTTGATCTCGGCGTGGAGCTTGCGGAGGTGGAGGCAGCGCTGCGGGTCCTGCAGCGGGTGGCGCCCGCGGGTGTCGGCGCGCGGAATCTGCGCGAGTGCCTGCTGCTACAGATGGACGCGCTCGCGGATGTCCCCGAGCAGGCCCGATTGGTGGCCGAACACTGCCAGGGGCTGATGACTGGCGAGGGTTTGAATGCTCTGGGCGAGGGGCTGGGGCTGACCTCAGCCGAACTGCGCGAGGGGCTGGCGTTCATCCGCGCGCACCTGACGCCCTATCCGGGCGAGCAATTCCGGCCCGACTGGCACCACCTGCTGCCGGGCAACCCCCACGCGACCTGCCCGGACGTCCTGCTGAGCCTGGGCGGAGACGCCGTAGAGGTGGAGCTTACGACCGCGAGGGCGCTGGATCTTCGCGTTGCCGGCGCGTATCGCCGACTTGATGAGCAGATGCGGCAGCTTGGGGCGCGCTCGGAGGACGATGCGATGACACGCGCGCGCGAGCAGGTGCGCTCGGCGCAGCGCCTGATCTGGTCGCTCGAGCAGCGCGAGCGTAGCCTCTACCGGATCGCACAGGCGATTGTCCGGCAGCAGCACGACTTCATCCTGCACGGCCCGCTGGAGCACCGCCCGCTGACGCACAAGCGCATCGCGGAGCTGACGGGCCTGCACGAGTCGACGGTTTCGCGCGCCACGGCGGGGAAGCTGGTGCGGATGCCGTCGGGTGAGAGCGTCTCCTTCGGTGTGTTCTTCGATGACGCGCTCCCGGCAAAGACGGTGCTGCGCGGGATCGTGGCGGCAGAGCCGGCCGAGAGCCCGCTGACGGATGACGATCTGCAGGAGGCGCTGGCGACGGAGGGCTTCGAGGTAGCGAGGCGGACGGTGAACAAGTACAGGCGAGCGCTTGGTATTCCATCTTCGGCGGACCGCCGGCGCAGCTATCTTGCCGCCTGAGGGCCGGTGGCACAGATCTTGCAGGCGATGGTGGGCGGAGCGATGTCACGCGGGAGGCAAATGCCATGCCCGATGCGATCTTTGATCTGACAAGCCGCGTACTGCACAAGGCGATGGACTGCGCAAGCGTCCAGCATCGAGTTGCGGCGCAGAATCTCGCCAACCTGGAGACACCGGGCTATCGGGCCCGGGCCGTGAGCTTCGAGGCGCGGCTTCGGGATGCCGTCCGTGCTGAGGCTGGAGGCGGCGAGGGGTCCGTGGAGCGGGTGAGGCCCGAGCTTCGTGCTACCGGAGACCCGCCCGGTCCGAGCGGGAACAACGTGAGCATCGAGGCTGAGATGCTGTCGGCGGGCGAGGCGATCGGGCGCTATCAGGCGCTGACGCGGCTGCTGGACCGGCGGCTGCAGATGATCGGGACGGCGATAGGCGACGGGAGGAGCGGCTGATGGGCGTGTTCGATGCCTTGCGAGTGACGGGATCGGCGCTGCGGGCGCAGCGCGTGCGCCTTGATGTGATCGCGGAGAACGTGGCGAATGCGGAGGCAACGCGCAGCTCCGGGGGCGGCCCCTACCGGCGCCAGCAGGTGGTGCTACGCAGCAGGCAGATCGAGGATGGGCCGGGAGGGCCCTCCTGCGTCGGCGTGCGGGTGGCGGCCGTTGAGGCCGATCCATCGTCCCTGCCACGCGCATACATCCCCGGTCATCCGGATGCGGATGCCGAGGGATACGTCACGATGCCCAACGTTGATCTACCGACGGAGATGGCGGACATGGTGCTGGCCGCACGTGCCTACGAGGCCAACGCGGCGGTGCTGCGCTCAGGCCGCGAGATGAGGCAGGCGGCGCTGAGCATCCTAGCCTGAGGAGTGTGTGAATGATGCGCATTGACAGCGGCATGATCCCGATCGTGATGCAACCCCCGACGACGGCGGCAGTCGAGCCGACCGGCGTCGGGACATCGCCCGCGTTCGGCGGGGCGGAAGGTCATGAGGTGAGCTTCGGCACCCTGTTGCGGGAGGCGCTCCAGCGGGTCAACGAGACGCAGCGGGAGGCGGATGTCAGCGTCCGGCAGGTGGCGACCGGCGAGGCGGATGACCTGCATGATGCGATCATCGCGCTGGAGAAGGCGGACCTGACGCTGCGGCTGACGGCACAGGTGACACAGCGCGCGGTGTCGGCGTATCAGGAGATCGCGCGCATGCAGCTTTGACGGGAGCCGTCGCAGCCAACAACCGGCCGGCACGGACGCGAGTGAGTGAATGATGCTCGAGCAACTGAGAGAGACATGGGACGGACTTGAGCAGCGCCAGCGGATAGCGCTGGTCGCGCTGGCGGTGATGATCATCGGTGGCCTCGTGGCGGTGGGGACGTGGTCAATGCGGCCAACGTGGGCAGTGTTGTACGCGCGGCTTGCCCCGGAGGATGCGCAGGCGGTGGTTGAGCGCCTGCGCGAGCAGGGGGTTCCGCATCGCCTGGCGGCAGGCGGCTCGGCCATCGAGGTGCCGCAGGAGCGGCTGTATGAACTGCGCCTGGCGCTTGCCGGAGAGGGCCTGCCATCATCGTCAAGCGTCGGCTTCGAGCTCTTCGATCGCGCCAGCTTCTCCACGAGCGACCTGCAGAACAACGTGAATCTGCAGCGCGCGCTGCAGGGGGAGCTTGAGCGGAGTATCTGCACGCTTGATGAGATCTCTTCGGCGCGCGTGCACCTGGCGCTGCCTGAGGAGCGGCTATTCAGCGACGTGCAGGAGCAGCCAAGCGCCTCGGTGGTGGTGAGCCTCGGCAGCTCGAGGCCAACTTCGGCGCAGGTGGGGGCGATCACGCAACTGGTCGCGAGCGCGGTGCCGGGGCTGGCACCGACCGCGATCACAGTGGTGGACACCGCCGGGCGGATGCTCTCCGGCGGCCCCGAGGGCTCCGGCGGCCTGCAGACGATGGCGCAGTTTGAGGCCACCCGTGCGTATGAGGAGAACCTGAGGGCACACCTGCAGTCAATGCTCGACTCGGTGGTGGGCGCCACGCGCTCGGTGGTGCGTGTGCAGGCCGAGCTGGACTTTCAGAGCCTGCAACTCACGCGTGAAACGCTCGACCCGCCCGATGGCGAGGGCGTCGTCCGGCGGGAGGAGACCGTGCACGAGCAATACACCGGCAGCGCCGGCGGGGAAGTTGGTGGTCCGGCCGGGCTGGTGGCGATGCAGACGCAGGCGCGGGGTGATGGCGGCAGCTACGAGCACCGCAAGGAGAGCCGGGAGTACGACTACTCCCGAGTGCAGGAGCAGGTGTCCAGCCCTCCGGGGCAGGTGCGGCGCCTGACGGTTGCGGTGGTGATCGATCAGAGCCTCAGCGGCGATGCCGCGAGGCAGGTACGGCAGGTGGTGACAGCCGCGGCAGGGATTGACCAGCAGCGGGGGGACAGCATCACCGTCGAGTCGATGGCGATCGACGCGGTGAAGGTGGCGGAGGAGGAGACGAAGCTGGCGGAGGCCGCGGAGGCCTCGCGCGCAAGAGCGGAGAGTATGCACCGGGCCTTCCGCTACGGCGGGATGATTCTGATGGCGGCAATGATCGCGGGGGCGATGCTGATGGTGACACGCAGACTCGGACCGACGGAACAGCCGGAGCAGCGGGACGAGCCGAGCACGAGTGCGGAGGACGACGTGGCTCAGGAGACGGACGGGCGAGAGGAGCCGCTCTCACCGGACACCCTGGAGTTTGCGCCGATGGATGTTGCCCAACTTGCCGAACGGACCATGACTGACACCCCGCCGCCGGTTGAGGAAGTGGTAGTTGAATCGCTGGCGGAGCTCGGCAGCCGGGCACCCGAGGAGTTCGCACGGCATCTGCGCGGCTGGATCAATGCCGCGACTGCGCGAGACAATTCCGGAGATGAATCGGATTGAGGACGGGGTCCGCTCCTGCGCCGTGGCAATGGCCGAGGCTCGATGGGCCGGTGGCCGAAGACGGGGACCGGCACCGCGCGACTGCGCCTGAGGCCTCGGCGGAGGTCGAGCGTCTGATCGGCGAGGGACGGCAGGAGGCCCAGCGGATCGTGCGGCAGGCGCAGGGGGAGGCACAGGAGCAGGCGGACCGGATTCGCTCGCAGGCACGCGAGGAGGGGCTGGCGGAGGCGCGTCGGATGGCCGATGAAGCGCTACAGGAGACGCGGCGCGAGCAGATTGAGGCCTTCGAAGCGGCCCGCGCAGCGCTGCTTGCGCAGATCGGCTCTGCGGCGCAGGAGCGCATGGAGGCGCTTGAGCGGGAGCTTGCGGGCCTGCTGGCGGCGATGGCGGAGAAGGTCGTCCGCCACACGATCGCAAGCGACGACGGCGTGGTGCTCGAGGTCGTGCGCGCGACCATCGAGGGGGCCGCTGGCGCGCGGCGGATGACCGTTCATGTAGCCGCGCCGGAGGAGGAACTTGTGCGGGCGGCGATGGCCGAACTGCTGCAGGCCGCCGAGGGACCGGAGCGGCTGGAGATCGCCGCCGACCCCTCCATCACCGAGGGCGGTTGCGTCGTTGAGACTGAACGCGGGCGCTTCGATGCGCGCGTGGAGACGCAGATCGAGTTGCTCGACGCCGAACTGCGCAGCGCCCTCGGGAGTTGAGCCGGGTGGCTGCGGCCGACACGGGGATATTCAGCGGCCTTGCCCAGCGCATCGGCGCAGCACCCACCATCCGGCGCTCGGGACGAGTGACCAAGGCGGTCGGGATCGTCATTGAGTCTGACGGCCCCCCGGCGCAGGTGGGGGAGCGCTGCGAGATCAGCACGGGCGATGGCACGATCTGCGCGGAGGTGATCGGCTTCCGCGACGAGCGCCTGCTGCTGATGCCGCTGGGCGAGACGCGGCGGATCGCGGCCGGCAGCATCGTGACCGCGTCGGGACGGCCGATGATGGTGCCCGCGGGGGAGGCGATGCTCGGTCGGATCTTCGACGGCCTGTGTGAGCCGCTTGATGGGCGCCCCGAGCCTCCGGCGAGCGCGATGCTGCCCGCGGAGGCCCCGCCTCCACCGGCGATGGAGCGGGCGCGCATCACGCAACCACTGCCGATGGGCGTGCGGGCGATTGACGGCGCGCTCACCTGCGGGCGCGGCCAGCGCATCGGCATCTTCGCCGGGTCCGGTGTCGGCAAGAGCACGCTGCTCGGGATGATCGCGCGCAATGCCGCGGCGGACGTCAACGTGATCGCGCTGATCGGCGAGCGGGGGCGGGAGGTGCGCGAGTTCGTCGAGGAGACGCTGGGCGAGGAGGGGCTGGCGCGGTCCGTCATCATCGCCGCCACCAGCGACCAGCCGCCGCTGGTGCGCCTGCGGGGCGCGCAGGTCGCCACCACCATCGCCGAGTTCTTCCGCGACCGCGGCGCCGACGTGCTGCTGATGATGGACTCGATCACGCGCGTGGCATGGGCGCAGCGCGAGGTCGGACTAGCGGCCGGTGAGCCACCCACGCGCAACGGCTACACTCCGTCGGTCTTTGCGGAGCTTCCGCGGCTGCTGGAGCGCACGGGGATGTCCGCCCGTGGCAGCATCACCGCGC
>JAAYJW010000200.1 GCA_012522765.1 candidate division WS1 bacterium
CAGTCTGCAGAGGTCCCTGGCCATCGAGACCGATCACCTGCACCGGCACCGCGCCATGCGCGTCAGGGCCGGATTGGCCGTTGCCGAGTTGGCCGAAGGTATCGCAGCCCCACGCCCAGACGCTGCCATCCTCGCGGAGCGCGAGCGTGTGGTACATACCCGCTGCGATGGCCACGACACCCGTCAGTCGGCCCTGCCCCACAGGACCAGCTACCGCCACAGGTGCGTCCGAGGCGACGAATTCTCCGTTGCCGAGTTGCCCCAGCCTCCCATCGCCCCACGCGCGGACGGTGCCGTCGTCGTCGAGGACGACGCTGTGCTTCATGCCGCCGGCGATCTCTTGCGCGGCCATGCCAACACCTCCCGCACAGGCAATGATGAGCGCGCCAGCCAGCAGAGTGAATGCTGTTCGACCGGCATTGTTGCATGATCTCACTGTCGTTCCTCCTGTGCAGCAGGTGCCATCTGCGCGGCGATGTGTCTACTGAGCCGGCACTACCAGCCGGTCGGGCGCATGCGACCAGAACGCGGGCAGTTGCTCGCCGAGCGTGAGCGTGTAGTCTTCCAGCGTGCCCGTCGAGGCGCGCTCCACCTGCACCTGCCAGGCGCGTCCGCTCATCTCGGCCGGCACATCAACTTCTGCGATCACCTCGGTGATCTCGCCGCTCTCGAAGCGCGCGGCCTCGTTGCCGTCGGGGTCAAGGATGACAATCAGCGCCGTCTCGCCCGGCCCGGAGGTGTTGAGTTGGAAGTTGAACTGCTCAACGCCCTCGGGCACGTAGAAGAACATCGGCGAACTCTGATAGACCATCCGCTGCGTCCGTGCTGCCAGCGCCGCGCTGTCATTGAGCATCGTCACGCGGCCACAGGTCAGACCCGGATTGACGACCAGCAGATGAACGCCCGCCTGCCCGGAAGCGGCCTCGATCTCCGTCACCTCTCCCACGGGCGCCTCTCCCTTCGCGACCAACTGCTCATCCGGCGCAAATAGCTGCCAGACCACCGGCTCCACAGCCCGTCCCACCGCCCGGGGGTTGATGCGCGCGCGGAAGGGCTCGTTGGCATCAAGCAGCGCCACCAGCGTCGCACCATGACGCAGCGAAAAGATCGGATCGGTCTCACCGAACGGCGCGGCGCTGTCGCTGAGCGCCTGCAGCGGCTCTCCGTCGTAGCCCACGACCTGCATCAGGCCCCAGCTTCGCTCCTCGACCATCGCGCAGCGATCGTAGTTGGCGATGAAGTCACCTTCGGTGGCGCGGCGGAAGGCGATGATCTCGTTCATCAGCCGCCGGGCGGCCACAGGCGAGATCACCTCGCCGACACCTGCGTTGACGGCGGCCAACCGCGCGCACATCCGCGCGTGGTGGAGGCCCTTGCGCAGGTAATCCACGCGTGCGGCGCTCACTTCGTCACCCGCGGCGGCCCCAGCGGCCTCGGCGAGGATCGCCTCAGCCGGCTCAAACAACTCCTGCGGGTAGAGCACGTGAGCGAAGGCTGCGAAGTTCCGGTAGCGCGACACACCGGCCTCCTGCTGGGCGCGATCGAAGCGATCGGGGTCGGACATCGTGTAGTCTTCCCAGTACTCGAAGTAGCGCCGCACGTGGTCGGCGGCGGGGCCGAAGGCGGAGTAGTACTCGTCCAGCACGTCATCAATCGGCCGGTCGGCGCGTGTGTGCAGGCGGAAGAGCGCGTAGAGGTTCGTGCCCTGCGCGGCCCACTGACCGGTAAGCGAGTCGAAGTCCGTCGCCACCATCGAGTTTGCTGCGTAGTGCTGGAACTCGTCGGCGAACTGCCGCGCGTAGATGTGCGGCATGGTGTAGCTGTCGAGGAAGTAGTTCGGGCGCAGGAAGATGCTGGCACCGGTGTCGGCCCAGCCCGCCCACTGCTCCTTCAGCCACTGCTGCTCGCGGTCGTTGCGCGGATACCACCAGCCAGGCCACGGGCACATGCCGATCAGTACATTCTTATTGAGCTTGATTTCAGAGATCGGAGCGGGATAGTAGTTGGTGTAGGCGTAGCCGATGACCATCGCGTCAGGAACCTCTTCGGCAGCCATCTGCTGCAGTGTGAGCCAGAAGCGTGCATAGCGATCGGAGACCATTCGCCGATCCCGCAGGTCGTAGATATCGCCAAGCTCAGGCTGCGGGCCATCCCACGCGATGCAGTCATCACAGACGCAGAGACCGGAGGTGTCATTCTCGCAGCCATTGACGTTGATCCACTCGCCCGGTCTGGCCTCACGCGCCCGCTTCCACCTGGCTATGACCTCCTGGTGGAACTCCGGGTTGGAGACACACATCGAGGTCCTGGCGGTCGGGGTGCTGGGTCCCCGCTGGCCGTTCGGTAGAAGCTGGAACCACTCCGGGTGCTCCCCGCCGAACTCCTCCCAGTAGCGCTCGAATGCATGACCGTAGCTGAGTGGCAGTGAACGGCCCATGCGGTGGCGGCGCTGGAATACGCGCTGCGCGTGGGCGTAGTCCTCGAAGCCTTCCGCAGTGAGTCCGGTCTCGCCCGCGGGTCTGCGCAGGCCGTCACGCACCCGCCTGCGGATCATCGTAGGGCTGAGCACTTCGTCCACTTCGGCGATGGTGACGCTGTCGGTCGCCGGCACATGCACGCCAAGCTCGCCAGGCCAGAGCCAGCGGACGCCCATGAAGCGGTCGAGCAACTCGTAGACGCCCCAGAGCGTACCGCAGCGGGTGGCCTCGGAGAGCGGATCGCCCTCGGTGTCCTCGCCTGCGATGATGAGCACACCGTCGCCGCTGCGCAGCACGGTGCCCTCGAGCTCAAGCGCGGCCACGTCTATGCCAGCCGCTTGCGCCGCATCGGTGTTGCCTATGAAGACGCGACCGGCGGGGTCAGCGGGGATTGCGTCTTCGGAGACTATGTCAAGCGCCACGCCCGTGCCCTTTTCCAGGTGATAGACAAGTTCCTCGGCAGCATACTGCTCTACCTCGCTCGGCGCCGCGGGCAGAACCACCACGGCGCGTGCAGCGCCCTGCTCAACCAGCGTCACCTGTGCGCTTGCGGTGGTGGCGCCCCCCAGCAGCATCAGAATCACCGCCCAGACCATCGGATGCTCACTGCGCATCTCAACACCTCGCGTTCTCCGGATTTGCCGGTCATCATCGTGTCCAGGTTGTTTCGCCCCCATTCCCGCCCGACCTGCGCACGGACAATCAAGTCGCATCGGCGAGGATGCGCTCGGGAGGTGAGCTGGTTTGAAGCCGGGAACCTCTGCGGGCGAGCCATGTCGTGCAAGCCCAGGCTTCAGGAGGTCGTGCAGTGGCAGCCAAACCATCTCTGATGATTGTCACACTGATCGTCGCCGGCATGCTGATGTTCGCTTCCTCGGCCCCTGCGGGAGCGGTGACCGTTGTAGCAGATGGCGCGCCAGTGGCAGTGATTCTTACCGCTGATGAACCATCATCAGTGACCGCCACGGCCGTAGCCGAACTGAACTACTGGATCGAACGCATAACGGGGACCACGCTGCCGGTCGTGCGGCATGGCGACTGGGACGGCGAGGGCACGGTCGTCGCAGTTGGCGCAAGCCCATTCACCGAGGCCCGCGGGCTGGATGTGTCGCAGCTTGGGCCTGAAGGAGCGCTGGTGGTCGCAACGGAGGATTACGTGGCGCTGCTGGGGAGGGATGACCCGCCGCTTGAGGCCCTCACCTGGCGCGGCACCTACTACGCGGTGCTGGAGCTTGTCGGGAAAGTTTTCGGTGTGCGCTGCATCTGGCCGGGCGAACTCGGTGAGGTCTACCCGACTCTCACGACACTCGAGGTGCCGGAGGCGAGTTGGACTTGGGAGACGCCACTGGTCGTAAGGCGCAGTCTGCGCAACACCTACGGCGGCGACCCGGCGTCCCGGCAGGAGAAGCTCACCGAGATCGGCATGGAGATCTCACCCGAAGTGTGGAAGCAGCTTGGCGACCAGACCGACCGGTGGCTGCGCCGGCAGCGGATGGGCAGCCCCTCTCACATCAACTTCGGCCACTCATTCACCACCTGGTGGGACCGCTACAGTGCGGAGCATCCTGAGTGGTTCGCCATGGGCCCCAACGGAGAGCGCCCCACCTCCGGCGGCAAGGGGACCAAGCTCTGCGTGAGCAACCCCGAGCTTCGCGATCAGATCTTCGCCGAGTGGTATGCGGCGTGGCAGGAGAACCCGGCGCTGAACAACGTGCTCCGCGCCTGCCCCAATGACAGCCGGGGCTACTGCACCTGCGAGAACTGCCGGGCATGGGACGCTCCGGCGATGGCCGAGATGACACCCGCGGAGATCTTCTCCAGCCCCGACGCGGTCCTCAGCGACCGCTACGCGCGATTCTGGAGCGACCTCGCCGAGCGCGTGACTGCAGTTGATCCGGATGCGAAGGTCACCGGCTACGCCTACCGCAGCTACCGCAAGCCGCCGGTCGAGGCGACAGTCCATCCGGCGGTTATGATCGGCTACGTCGGCGGTGAGGGATTCTATCCGCATGAGGAGCATGTGCGTGACGAGTGGGAGCGCTGGGCGGCGGCGGGCGCGAGCATGTTCTGGCGGCCCAACCTGCTCCACTGCGGCCACGGCGCGCCCTACATCTTTGCCCGTGCGCTGGGCGAAGACTTCAAGTACCTCCACGCGCACAACATGGTCGGCACGGACTTCGACTCGCTGCAGGGCGCGTGGGCCACGCAGGGACCGAACTACTACGTCCTCGCAGAGCTTCACTCGCGGCCCGATGCGGATGTCGAACAGTTGCTGGACGAGTTCATGGCGGCATTCGGTCCGGCCTCGGATGAGGTTGCCGCATACTTCGACTACTGGGAGGGCGTGACGGATGGCGGCCCGGCGCTATTGCTCGAGCGTGCCGGTGGCAAGCACAGCCTGACGTGGGGAAGCTGGTTCCGCGACTTCATCCAGCTTGTGCCGCACCTGTACACCGACGAGGTGCTCGACGCGGGTGAGGCGCTGCTGGCGCAGGCCGAAGCCGC
>JAAYJW010000201.1 GCA_012522765.1 candidate division WS1 bacterium
GGGGAGAAGCTGGAGTCGCAGATCCGCATCCTGCCCTTCAATGACCTCCCGCGCGTGGACGGCAGCGTGGACGCAGCCGTCGGGGCGATTGAGATCGCAGGCGCGGAGGGCGGAGAGCCACGCGCCACCGTGCATGTCAAGCTCGCCGACGGCGCACAGCCGCTGACCGCGCAGGTGGGCTGGCGCAAGTCTGATGAGGCCGAAGCGGACTTCGGCATAACGGAGGCCGTCACGGTGCAGCCCGGCGATACGGCGGTCGTCGAGGCCGCCACGCCGCAGCTTCCGCCGGGCAGCTACGTGATCGTCTGTCGCCTCTCGCGCGATGGCGAGGTGCTGGACGACTTTGAGCGGCCGTTCTCGGTTGGCGGGGCGCGCCTCGTCTATCATCGCGAGCCGCTGATGGAGCGCGAGGGCCTGGCGGAGAAGGAGGATGTGGCCGGCCTGCCGCGCCACGACCTCTCGCGCGAAGTGGTGACGCCGCACATCAAGTGGGCGAACCCGCTGCCGGGCGGTGCGATCAAGGCGCTCACGCTGACCGGCGACCGCAACTCGCGCGAGATCATCGAGCTTGCGCAGCGCATGGAGATGGACTTCACCTACGTGAAGTTCCGCACCACCCTCGACAGCGAGTGGCTCTACCAGGGCGACCGGAGCATCCCGACGCTGGCGCATGCTCAGCGGCGGCTGCTGGAGGAGCTTGAGGATGAGTATGACCTCTTCCTGATCTCCGGGCTCAAGTGGGACCATCACTTCACGCCTGAGATCCGCGAGCGCATCATCGAGCAGGTGCGCGGTGGCGCGGGGCTGATCTTCATCGAGCCCGATGGCTTCACCGCGGAGGATCCGCTTGGCGGGGCGATGGGCATCGCGCACGACCGCAACATGTGGGGCTTCTATCGCTGGCAGCAGGTAGCCGATCACCCGATCACCGACGCACTGCCATGGGAGCTTTTCCCGGAGACCCGGCGGATGGACTACACGACGTGGCCCGCCGGTGAGGTGATCGCCACCAGCGGTGAGGGCGAGGATGAGCGACCGCTGCTGGTGACGTCACAGCTTGGCGAGGGCCGGCTGCTCAGCGCCACGTGGGACGTGCTGACACACGCAATGAGCTACCGCGGCTATGCGGGCCTGACGCCGATCCTGTCGTATCGCGGCAAGTACCTGCAGGATGAGTTCGCGGAGATGACGTGGGACTATCATGAGCACTGGTATGCACTGCTCGCGCGCGCCTGCACGTGGGCGGCAAAGCGCGAGTCGCCGGTGCGGATCGCCTCCATCGAGGCGCCGGACGTGACGCTGGGGCAGGACGCGACGGTGCAGGTCACCTCGCGCGCAGCGACCGCCGGTGATTACACCGCGGAAGTCACCTTCCGTGATCGGCGCTCGAACGTGCTGTCTGAGGAGCGCGTGGAGTGGCAGCCGAACCTGTCGGTGCCGGTGCCGGAGAACCTGCGCTCGGGCCTCACGCTGGTTGATGTGATCGTTCGCGACGCAGCGGGCGCAAGCGTCGGCTGGGGCGCCGGGAGTTTCAATGTCGAGGCGCCCGCGCGGATCGAGTCGGTGGAGGTCGAGGAGCGCACGATCCTCGGTGACTGGGTGGCGGGGCAGGAGAGCGTGCAACAGGGGAGAGGCTGGGTGGGCCGCAGCCCGTTCGCGGTCAACGTGACCCTCGACCTGATCCAGCCCGCGGGGGCGCAGTGGCAGGTGCGCGCGCGGCTGTACGACACTCACGATCGGTTGCTGGGTGAGGAGACGCAGTCCGTGCAGGCCGGTGAGCCGCAGATGCGCTTTGCCATGCAGCCCGCGGAATTGCGGAACATGGGCGTGGAGTGGCGGATTGAGCTTCTTGACGGTGAGCGAGTGCTTGACACCGATCAGGCGCGCGCAATTTGCGTTCACCCGCGTGAGTACAACACCCTGCACTTCCAGTCGTGGAACGGCATGTATCTGTGGCGCAGCGAGTACCTCTGGGATACCGTGCATCGGCGCGTCGAGGAGCTTGGGCTGGATGTCTCGCGCTACGGCTCGGTGGAGTATGACAACGGGCTCGTCTGGGACGAGCACTGGTATAACCGCATGAACTGGTGGGGCGGGCTGCTTGGCAGACCAACGCGGGAGCTGCCTGAGTTCCGCCTCAACGACTTCGCGCGCATCAAGGCCGAGTGGGACCGCACGGGCGACAAGTCGCTGCTCGCGCGCGAGCCATGCCTCAACGACCCTGCATGGCGCGAGGCAATGTACCAGCACCTGCTCACCCAGGCGGAGGGAATGCGCGAGTTCGGCGGCTCATACTGCTACGACACCGGCGATGAGATGTCGCTGACGCACTACCGGTCATACTTCGACTTCTGCTGGTCAGAGCACTGTTTGCCGAAGTTCCGCGGGTGGCTCGCGGAGAAGTACGGCGACCTCGGCGGGCTGAATGCCATCTGGGGCACGATGTATGCCTCATGGGACGATGTCGTCCCGCTGACGCTACAGGAGGCGCGTGAGGCGCAGAATCCGGCGGCGTGGGCCGATCATCGCGACTTCATGGACACGGTCATGGCGGAGTTCATGACCTTCGTTCGCGAGAGCATCCAGGAGGTGGACCCGGAGGCGAAGGTCGGGATGTCCGGGACGCAGGCGCCGCGTGCGGGGAACGGGATGGACTGGTGGAAGATGTCGAAGGCGTACAACCACTACATCTCGTACAACACCGCATGGTCCAACGAGATGCGGCGGTCCTTCCAGGGGGACACCATCGTCGGCCAGGCGCCCTACAACGCCGGTTACTGGCAGGCCGGGCGGGGACTTGAGAACCGCATGTGGTGGTGCCTGCTGCACGACACCACCGGCATCGGCGCATGGACCACGCACCTGTTCTTCTACGGCGATTTCACCTTCTCCGAGTCGGGCCGCGATACGCGTGACAACCTGCGCGAAATGCGCGAGGGCGTCTGGGATCAGGTGCGGCAGGCGACGCGCGATAATGACGGCATCGCGCTGCACTACTCGCAATCAACAGTGCGCGCGGGTGAGTTGCTCGACCGCATCGACGAGGTGGAAGCGATCCGTGACGCGTGGGTGAAGCTGCTGGTGGACCTCGGGCTGCAGTTCGAGTTCGTGAGCGAGGAGCAGATCGAAGCCGGGCATCTGCAGGAAGCGGGCTACCGGCTGCTGATCCTGCCGGAGTCGCTTGCGCTCTCGCGCGCTGAGGAGGTGCAGATCCGGGACTTCGTCAACGGTGGCGGCGCGGTCATGGCCGACATGGGCTGTGCGGTCGTGGACAAGCAATGCCGCACGAACGCCTCTCCGGCGCTGGACGATCTCTTCGGCATCCGGCACACCGAGGCGACCGGACAGCCGCCGGCGCAGGGTATGACGCTCGCGTCGGCGTGCGGCACACTCGCGGCCGGGACCGAGGTGAAGATCACGGTGCCGGAGGACAACCTGCAGCTTGACGGCGGCACGGCATTCGGTGCGGGCGCAGGCGAGGCGGGTGCTCCGGCGCTGATCAGCAACCAGGTCGGCTCGGGCCGGGCGATCTACCTCAACATGGACCTGTCGCAGTTCGAGGCCGAGCGCAAGTTCCACAGCCCGACCGAGGCGGCGCTCCGGTCGATCATGCTCGGGCTGCTGGGCGACGCCGGCATCCATCCCGTATATGAGCTGACCTTCGAATCGGGCACCGCGCCGCATGTTGAGATGGTGCGCTACCATCTTGGCGACCTGACGATCCTCGGTCTGCTGCGAGACTACGACGGGAGCGCGCCGGATGAGATCGCGACGGTGCATCTCCCCGAGGCCGCGCACGTATACAACATGCGCCAGCACAAGGCGCTTGGCAGGCTGGCTGAGGTGACGGTGCCGATGGCGCCGGGGCAGGCGGTAGTGCTGTGCATCAGCCCGCGCGAACTGGGCGCGCCGGCGGTGGCGCTGGATGCGGCAAGCGCACAGGTGGGCGGCACCCTCGGCTACACGGTGACGGGCGGGGCGGGCGACGTCGCGGAAGTCGCGCATGTGACGGTCCTGCGGCCCGACGGCAGCGTGGCGGGAGACTACACGCAGAACGTGATACTCCGCGATGGTTGGGCCACGGGCGCGATCCCGCTCGCGCTGAGCGACGAGACGGGCACATGGCGGGTCATCGCCCGCAGCGCCCTCACCGGAGCGACCGCCGAGTCGAGCTTCGAGGTGAGGTAGTGGGGCGTGTCGCGCTTGCTGGTGTCGTTGTGGCCCTCGCGCCCTCGCGTCTGCGGTACGTAGGGTCGTTGTCGTCGGAGGGGCCGCCCGATCCCGCCCGTGGGCGGGAGAGGGTCCCGCGAAGCGGGAGGTTCCACCCCGGCCCCCCATCGCACAAGATGTACGTGCCGCACAGCACGAACGGCAGACGTTCGGGCGGAGGTGGGACGTCAGGCGCACCCACCCGCTGTCGGGTCGTTACATAGGGGGAATGCCTCCGGGGGCCGGGGTGGAACCTTCGCCGCTGCTCGCTGCGCTCGCAACGTCGAACTTCTCGCGACGCAAA
>JAAYJW010000202.1 GCA_012522765.1 candidate division WS1 bacterium
GGCCAACGTCTTCTCCCGGACGGCGGGGGATAACCTGCTGCGCAGCATCTTCGATGGCCGCGACAGCGGCACCTCGGATGCCGTCATGTGGGACGACGGCCAGGAGGTCACGATCAACCTGCGCCTGCACGACAGCTACGACCTGCACGGCATGAACCTGCGCGCATGGTTCGCCACCGAATCGAGCAAGGACAAGCTCTTCCAGCTTGCGCGCATCCGGCTGCTGGCCTCCGATGACGGCTTCGCGCAGGACCAGCGCGTGCTGGTTGACTTCACTGACGAGGAAATGCACGGAAGCTGGGGCGCGCCCGGCCATGCACCGCAGGTCTACGCCTTCGACGGCTTAGATGCGAGGGCGCAAGAGCTTCGGCTGATCCTCACGCCGCGACCGGGCACGGCCGTCTACGTCGCCGAGGTTGAACTGCGCGGTAGCGGCGAGGGGCTGGCGGAGCTTGCGGCCGCGAACGCCGATGGCCGGACCGGCTACGTCTTCGATGCCGCTCACTGCGCGGACCTCGACGGCGATGGCGCTGAGGAGACGCTTCTCGGTAGCTCAAACGGCAAGGTCTACTGCCTCGGCGCCGATGGCAAGGTGCGTTGGATCGCCGACTGCGGCCAGCCGATCAACAGCGTAACCACCGTGGACTTCGCGGGCAACGACCGGCCCTCGGTGGTCGCAGGCACGATGAACTCACTGGTGGTCGCCATCAGCGGCGACGGCGAGGTGCAGTGGACATACGAGGTGCCCTACTACAAGCGCACGCCGCACGTGCGCACGGTCTTCGCTGCCGATCTCGGCGGCGAGGGTCGCGAGATCGCCGTCGCCGGCGCGGATAACTGGCGCTACCACGCGATTGATGGGGCCGGGCACAAGCTGTGGCACTACGAGAGCGTGCACGGTTCAACCGCCGGTGCGGCGGCCGATCTCGACGGCGACGGTCGCGATGAGGTGATCGCCGGAACGGAGTATTACACGTGGCACGTGATTAACGCCGACGGCAGCCGGCGCTGGGGAGCCCGGACCGCCGGCGGACCATGTGCGAACGCCGCCGCCGCGGGTGACGTGGATGGCGATGGGACGCTGGAGGTCATCTTCGGCGGCGCAGACTCGAACGTGCATACGTGGGGCGATGATGGCAAGCTGCGCTGGCTCTTCAACACGGGCGACGAGGTGACGGGAGTTGTCTGCGCCGACGTGGATGGTGACGGAGCCGACGAGATCCTCGTAAGCTCGCTGTCGTTCAATGTCTACTGCCTCGATGGCGACGGCGCCCTGCTGTGGCGCAGCCCACTGCCGAATGAGGCGGTTAGCCTGGCGCTGTTGCAGGGTGATGACGGCTTGCGCATCGCGGCCGGTTGCAGCGATGGCGCCGTCTATCTGCTCGATGCAGGCGACGGCGCCATCAGGGGACGCTTCGATGCGGGGGCGAAGGTGCTTGCGCTCGCGTCACGCGGCGGGCGGGAGATCATCGCCACCACCGCGGATGGTCGCGCGCGGGCAATATCCGCGCCGGAGTGATCGCGCTCAGTCGAGCACAACCGTCCCACGCACTGCCGCGCTCTCGGCGGCGGCATTCATCACGCGCAGCACTGGCACCATGTCGGAGATGGTCGCCACCGGTTGCCGACCGCTGGCGAAGGCATCCAGCGTGTCGCCGACGTAGTGATCGTACACCTCAAGTCCGTTCATGCCCTCGACGTGCTCGTTGTCGGCATCCCGGATGAGGATGTCGCCGATGCCGACGTCGCCGCCGACGTGCAGGCGATCGCTTGTGACTGAGAAGTAGCGCTCGTAGCCCTCGGGGATCGTGTAGGAGATCTCGCCGACGCCGATCGCGCCCGTCTCGCGCCCGACCAGCATCAGCGTGGTGTGATCTTCGATCTGCGCGTGCCGGATGGCGTCGCTCTGCCGCGCGGTGACCTCAGCGACATCATCCACCAGGTGGATGAACAGGTCGATGATGTGCGGGCCGAAGTTGAAGAGCGGGCCGCCACCCGCGCGCACCGGGTCGAGCATCCACGGGCAGTGCGCGTCAATGTAACGCTCCGGGCTGCCGGCGAAGAGGCGGTAGTAGTAGTGAATCGGCGCGCCGAGTTCGCCCGCCTCGCGCATCTCGCGCAGGCGCCTGACGACGCCGTAGTAGCGGCTCACCAGCGCCACGGAGGTGAAGACGCCCTTCTGCTCGGCGCGGGCGGCGACGGGCTGGAGCATCTCCCAGTCGAGCCCCATCGGCTTTTCCATGTGAAAGGCCTGCTCGCGCAGCACAAGCTCCGCGGCGATCTCGGTCATGCTGTCGTGCGGCGCGGATGACCAGACGATGTCGGCTTCCGTCTCATCCAGCAGCCGCCGGAAGTCTGTGTAGCCGGGGCAGTCGAGATCGAACTCGGCGGCGATGCGGTCCACCGCCTCCTGCTCTTCGTCGGAGATCGCCACGATCTCCACGCCCCGCTTGAGCAGCGCGGGCAGGTAGAACTCTGCCGCATGCCAGTGGCCTACGCCGATAAACGCGACCTTCATTGCTCCGCTCCCTCGTCAGGTGATGGTTGATCGAGCCCCCGCAGGTCGAGCGAGGGCGCAGGAGGCTCGAACTCAAGCTGCGGGCCGTAGTCTTCGCTGCCGCCGGCTTCGTCCGGTGCCGCCCCCGCGATCATCGCCTGCATCCGCCCGACCGCCTCGTCAGCCAGCTTCTCCGCCTCCTCATAGCGTTTGGCAGCAATAAGCTCACGCACCGAGGCGAACTGCTCATCAAGCTCGGTGGTGTCAAGCTGCAGTTCGTTTTTCACGCGCAGATACATCTGCCCGGCGAGGCGCATCTTCGCCGTCACGCGCTCCTGTGGCGTCATCTCACGCTGCGGCGCCTGGTCATCGCGCTCGACCGGCGCAGTCAGCGCGGCAAGCAGCATCTTCGCCACGTCCTCGCGCTTGCCCTCGAACTCCTCGGGCGACATCGTCCGCACCCGCGTCAGGATGTCGCCGATGCGCGCGAGCACCGTTTCCGTGCGCTCCTCGCGCTGCTGCTGAGTGCTCTCCTCGCGTTGCGGTTGGCCCTGCCGCAGTTGCTGCTGGGCCTGCTGGATGGCGGCGCCCATGTTGCGGCGCCTCTGCCCGATCTCGCGCAGCGCCTCCTGCGCGTCGCTAAGAATCTCCCGGACCTGCTCCGCGTTCTTCTCGCGGATCGCGCCTGCCGCGATGTTGATCGACTCCCACACCTGCGTCAGATCGCGTTCCTCTGTGCGCATGACCCCGCCGAAGAGGTCGGTCAGGTAGCGCAGGAAGCCCAACTCAGCGGCTGGCTGCGGCATCTGACCGGGCCGCGCTGGTGGTCTCCGCCCCGCCGCAGGGGCCTGCCGGCTCATGCGCGGCGCCCGCTGCAGCGCCGACAATGCCCGGTCCATCAGGTTCTCGGCGCGTTTCACATTGCCGTCACGCGCGGCCTGCTCAGACTGCTGCGCAAGTTCGACCGCCCTGCGGATGTCCCGGCCTTGCCCCCGCGCCTGCTGGATCGCGCCGCTGAAGGTGCGCAGCTTCGCCTGCAGCGTATCGGGCAGTTGTGCGCCCGCTCGCCCCGGCCCGACCGCACCGATCTTATCCCGCGCCTGCTCGAGCAGCGCCGCCACCCGATCGGTCTGCCCGGCGGCCGCGGCGCTTATCATCTGCTCGCGCAGCACTCCCAGTTCATCTACCGGCACATTGTTGCGCTGCATCTGCACGAGCGCGGTGCTGAAGCCGAAGAACGCCTCCCAGAGTTCGTCATGCTCGCTGAAGAACTGCTGCGCGCTCTCCGGCAACTTCGGGTCCTGTGACGGTGACGGCAGCCGTCGCTCGCCCTCGCCCTCGGGTTCGGCGCTCAACGGATCGGGGCGCTCGCCGACGCCGGGCACACCGGGCACCGACGGCTCACCGATCTCCGGCCGCCCCAGCGACTCGAGCGCGATCCGCGCCTGCTCGTAGTCGCCATCCTCCAGCGCCTGCTTGAGCCACGCCACCCGCCGCTGCGATACATCCTCCGACTGCGGACCGCCGTAGGCCGCCTCAATGCGGCCCACGGAGGCATCCAGCACACCCAGCATCTCCGAGCGTTGCATGTGAAGCCGGATCGCCGCGATGCCCATCAGCACGCCCAGCACCGCGAGCACAACCACGCCGAAAGCCACGAAGGTCGCCGCTTGCGGCGGCACGCGTTCAGGCTCATACGCGGGCGCGAAGTCATCCAGCGGCGGGCCGTACTGCTCGGGCGGCACGTTCAGACGCTCGAAGCCAGAGGCGTCATGCTCCTGCGATTCCTCCTCCGGCGCCCGGGAATCATCATACGCAGCGCGGTAACGCGGCGGCAGTTCACTCCCGTCGCCCCCGTCGGGGCTGCCTTCGTCTCGCCAGTCATCCAACGTCTACACTTCCCTCATGTAACATCGCTTGCGGCCTGCAGGTGCGGCAGGGCCTCAAGCATCGTGATCAGATCGAGTCGATTGTGATCGAGGACATCCGCCATCTGAGCGGCATCTTCGCTGGCGATGAAGTCGTGCCACGCCTGCGGGATCCGCGCCCCGTCTATGTCATCCCAGCGCGAGCGGCCACAGAGACGCTGCTCCAGCGTCTGCAGGCGGCAGTTGTCCCAGACGCCGCGGAAGAGGGATCGCACCACATGCAGCAGGTCGAGGTGGATGCGAGGCTCCGGGCAGGCGCCGAGTCCGTGGTAGATCATCCGCTCGCGCATCAGCGGGAGGTCAAACGAGCGCCCGTTGTACGTCATCAGCGCCCGGCGGGGAGCGAGAAGTTCCGCCGCCCTCGCCAGCACCGCCCGCTCTTCTGCGTAGTCACGCGCGAACATCTGCACGCAGAGAGCCTCTTCCACCTCATCACCCTGCCAGACGATCATGCCCACGAGGAATATCGGCGCCGCGGAAAGCCCCGCCGTCTCGGTATCAAGCAGCGCGACCTCCTTCGGCCTGAGGCCCTGAAGCTGCCCGAGACGCCCCGTCGCGGGCGCGCGCTCGAGCAGCCGCTTGAAGCCGTCGAGGATGGCGGCGCCATGCGGGAGCATCTCCCCTGCCGGTCCGGCAACGAGCCAGAAACGCCCGCAGTCGCACTCGACGATCTCGCCCGGCGCAAGCTCCTCGAGCGGCCCGCTGATACTCTGAGGCTCACGGGGGGCCGGCTGAGGGCTTCCGCCGACTCGCGCGATCAGGCGCTCCCGGGACAGCCCCGGTTCACCAACACGCACCGGCTCAGACGCGGCCCGCTCAACCGGCCGTGCGGGCTGAGCGGGCGCGCCGTCAATCTGCCTGAGCCGCTTGCGAAGACGCCGTGACAGCACGCTCATCAGCCCCCACTGCCCGCGCCGGAGAGGTCATCCGCGAGACGGGCGTGAAGCGCCGCCACGTAGTTCGCCTGAGCTGCCGCGGCCTGCCACTTCATCGCGGCGTCGTCCTCGGCCGCGGTCGCCTCTTCGATCTTCACCGCGACCAGGCGCGCCTCGCTGAGCAACTCACCGTAGCGCGCTCCCACCTCGTTCAGTTCGGGCGCGAGGCTCGCGGCATCATTGAGCAGCCCTGTGCCGCTCTGCGCCGCTGCAAGCTGACCGGCCAGGCCCTTCTGCGCCCATTCGGTGGCCACCTCACGCAGGCCCGGCGCTTCCGGCTCGGCGCAGCGCTCGAGCCACGCCCCCGCCGCCAACCATGCGGCCTCCCCGGCCGGAGCGCCTGAGAGCGAACGCGCCCGCATCGTCTCTGCGGCCCGTTGCAGGCTCCTGCGCAGCACTTCGCTGTTCGACGGCTTGTTCAGCCGCGCCCCGAGCGAGAACTGATAGAAAGGTCGCGGGCCGGCAATGCCCGAACCTCTGCTGGAACCATCACGCCAGTTCGCCAGGAACTGCGTCCGGCTCGCCGCTGCATAGCTGTTTCGCCCCGGCGGCATGAAGTGCACCCGCTGATCGCTGACGTCATAGCCGGTGATGATCGACCAGGTGCGTGAGGAGCCGTAGAGCACCAGCACGGGATGCCCCTGCAGCAGCGCCTGGTGCAGCGTCTCAAAGGCCTCGTCGGCGGTCGTCCCCGACACCGTGTTCGCCGCAAAGCCCAGGGCCGTGGCGACGGCCTCGAGAGGATTGACCTCCGGCACGCCCACGAGGGTGGGCCGCTCGGGGTCGAAGACGGTCACGAAGGGCACACCGGTCAGCACCAGCAGCTCTTCGAGCGAACGCTTCTCCCCGCGGTGGGCCAGCAGTGCCGACATCGCCGAGAGCGCCTGCATGAACTCGCGCGACTGCTTCGCGTGCGATGGAACGCCCGAGATCACGCGGGAGCGGCGCCTGACCTCCTCAGCCTGCGCCTGCTCGTGTTCGCCCTTCTTCTCGTAGTAGAACCAGCCGATGCTGCGCTTGGCCATCGCCGCCGCATGTGTCTCGGGGTAACTCTCAATCACAAGTTCGAAGAGCCTCTCAACCTCCGGCTGCGCAAGGCCCATGCGCTCCGAAGCGCGGGCATGCAGCAGTGCCGCCTGCGCACATTGCCCGGGTTGGTCGGCATAGTTCACCGTCAACTCATTCGCGGTCGCGGCCGCAAGGGCGTACTGCTCCGCGTCAAACTGGGCGCGGGCGACCTCAAGCATGCCGCGGGCGCAGAGTGCCTTGCGATCCGGGAAACGCTCCTGGAGCTCCTTCCATGTCTCAGCGACAGCGGCGGGATCGTTCATTTCCCGGCGCTGGATCCCCATGATCCGCAGAAGGGCATCATCACACCAGGGGCTCTGCCCGTAGTTGTCCACCAGCGCGCGGTAATGCGCCAGCGCGACCGTCGGCCGGTCAAGCTCCTCCGCGTAGATGTAGGCGAGCTTGTACAGCGCATCATCGGCGAGCGGCCCGCGTGGATGCTCCTCCGCGAGTCGCCGATACTCATCCGCGGCCATCTCGAACTGCCCCTGCGCGAGGAAGGCCTCCGCGCGCCGGTAGAGCCGCTCGGACTTGGTGGAGCAGCCCGCCAGCAGCAGTGATGATAGCAGCAGCATGGCCACGGTTCTGATGGTTCGCGTCACAGGCTCTCCACCTCCTCCAGCGCCAGCGCCACGCGCGGCAGTGTGTCGGACATTTCCGGGAACGTCTCCTCCAGCGAGCGCACGAAGTCGGCCAGTTCATGCCGCGTGACGCGCTGGCGGATGTACCGGAGGTAGTTCACCTGCCGCAGCGATTGCGCATTCGCGATCTCCTCCAGCACAAGCTGAACCCGCTCGCAGTCGGCAGCCATCTCGCGGTCCGCTTCGGTGGCGTAGTCAAGTTGAAAGCCGACTTCGCGGATCGCAGCGGGAAGCTCCTGCCGGATGATGCGCTCGCGGAGACACTCGTACTTGAGTTGCGCGATATCCTCGGTCACACGCGCGCGCTGCATGAAGACCGCGACCCACACCCCTACGGTCGTAAGCAGCAGAGACGCGAGGAAGCCCCGGAAGGCGTTGCGCCGCGCGCGATAGCGGTTGCGAATCGCCTCCGCTTCGCCGTGCGTAAGCTCCGAGAGCTCCTCGATCACCTCGCGAGGCAGCCGCACGCCCTCAAGCCCCACGCTGCCATCCTCGCCGGTGACAGAGAGTCTCGCCCTGCGCGCGGCCTCGCGCCCCACCTGCTCGGCCACGACGCGCTCGGTGATACGCCACAGTCGGCGGGCAGGGTCGGCGTCAAAGCGCAGCGACTTAAGCGCCTTCAGCAGCCGCAGCCAGACCTGACGGACGGTCTGCTGCGCCTGCTCCTCATCCTCCACGGCCGCCAGTGCCACTGCATAGACGCCGTCGGCGCAGTGGTAGAGCAGCGCGTCAAGCGCGGAGACATTCCCGCGACGGCAGCCGCTGCGCAGTTCGCGAGTGGTGCTCGATGGCATCAGCCGTTCCCCTCGAAGATGCTGTCGGGAAGGCCGGTGTTGATGCGATAGTTGCTGAACTGAAGCTCGATCCGTCCGCCCTCGTCGCGCCCGGTCAGAGAGCCTGCCGCAACGTCGCAGACAATGCGCTGAGGCATCCAGTGCGCACCGGCCACCCGCGCGTGCTCGAAGCGCGCCGTGAGCATCTTGTTCGACCCGCGCCAGATCTCGCTCTTGAGCAGCAGGTAGCGCTCCGAGTCGATCCAGACGAGCACCCGGCCGCCCTGCGCATCGGCATCCGTTGGAGAGAGCTTGATCGCATGCACGGGTCGCCCGCCCAGTTGCCCCGTTCCCATGAGGCTCGCGCTGGTATGCTGCTGCAGATGGTCTGCCAGGTTACCCAGCAGCAGCGCATCGCGCGGGATGACTGTCAGCCCCTGCGACTCCACGTGGACCTTGTCGGGGCGCTTGTAATACACCTTCGCCGTCCGGCGCGGTATCTGCAGGTTCGGCGCATCCACCGTCACCGCGACTGTAGCGGTGTAATCCTGCACCTGCTCGGTGGCCCGCAGAGCGCGCTCAACCATCTGCATCGGCGATTGCGCCGACGCGGCGCCTGCCAGCGCCAGTGTGAGTGCACCGCAGAGCAATCCTGTTGTTGAAAGCCTCAACTCGTCACATCCCTTCGGCCGAATACCACCAGTGCCACCACCGTCGCAACCACCGAATACCCCGACAGGTAGGCGACCGAACGCCACACCCTGCCGGTCTCGATGGCCGGCGCGAAGACCCGATTGAATATGTCCAGGTGCGTAGTAAGAAGATGCGGCTCGATGGACTCAAAGTAGGGCATAACGGCGACGATCTGGCTGATCAGCAGAAACGCCACTGTCAGGCCCGCCGCGGTCATCGGGTTGTCCACAATCGCCGACAGCATCAGCGCCACAGTCGCGACTGTGCCCATCGCCAGCGCGGCCAGGGCGTAGCCCTGCGCCAGCCGCATCAGGCCCGTCTGCGGATCGAAGATCGTCAGCCCCTGGCGGAGCACCACGAGGTCGCCCCAGCCGAAGACAAGCTGCCCCAGCGCCAGCGCCGACAGACCAAGCAGCAGCGTCAGCAGCACCGCGTAGCTCCATGCCGCAGCCAGTTTGCTCAGCAGCACCGTGGAGCGCCGGACCGGGCGCGAGAGCAACGTGCGCAGTGTGCCCAACTGCCGCTCACCGGCCACCATCGCACCGGCGACCACCGCTATCAACATCGGTACGAAGACCACCAGCGCCACCTGCATCACCGCGCGCGCCACGAAAAGCGCTGTCACTGTATTGCCGGTGACGATGAACTCGCTGCCGATCATTTCGCCCGCGTCGAAGCGATCGCGCTCGTGATGACTCCCCCACACCACCAGTATCACCAGCACCAGCACCATGGCCACACCGGCCCAGACGATGCGCTGGTGATAGAGCTTGACCATCTCTCCCCGCAACGCCGGCAGGATCATGCAGCGCTCCCGTAGTTACTTAGACCGTCCCGCGTGCCCGTCATGTTCCCCTCACGACCCATTCGCGGCCTCGGAATCCGCCCCCGCACGCACCGTGTCCATGTAGAAGCTCTCCAGACTGCGCCTCGACGGAGTGATCTCAGATACCCGCACACCCTCGCGCACCAGCAGCTCATTGAGCTCCGCGCTCTCGGCGCCCCCGGCCACCTCGATCGTCTGCCGATCCACCTGCTCCGCCTCAACACCCGCCACGCCGGCGAGTACCTTGAGCGCCTTCTCGCCATCGTCAACCACCAGGCGCGTCTTCGGCTTGAGCCCGCGCAGCGTCTCCCCCACCTCGCCCTCCGCTACCACCTGCCCGTTCGTCACCACCGCCACATGCGTACAGGTCTGTTCGACCTCCGGCAGCAGGTGGCTGGAGAGGAAGATCGTCATGCCCTCCTCCTGCAGCCGCAGCAGCAGCACCCGCACATCCGCAAGGCCCTCCGGATCGAGGCCGGAGGCCGGTTCGTCGAGGATCAGAAGCTCAGGCCGCGGCAGCAGCGCCTGTGCGATGCCCAGCCGCTGGCGCATGCCGTGCGAGAACTCGCCCACGCGGCGGTTGGCGGCTCCGGCGAGTCCCACCGTCTCCAGCGTCTCGGCGATCTCCCCGCGCGAGCATCCGCCGGAGAGCGATGTCAGTAGGGTGAGATTACGCCACGCGGTCAGGTGGGGGTAGAAAGCAGGCTCTTCGATGAGCGCCCCCACCCGCCCCCGCAGAGACAGCCGCTCGTTCAGCGGCACGCCAAGCACCTCGGCCTCACCCGCCGTAGGCCGCAGCAGCCCCGTCAGCATGCGAACGGTCGTGCTCTTGCCCGCGCCGTTAGGGCCGAGAAAGCCGAAGATCCAGCCGCGGCGGACAGTGAGGTTGAGGTCCGCCACCGCCCGGACTCGTCCGTAGCGCTTGCTCAGCCCCCGCGTCTGCACAACCGCCTCCGCGCTCAGCGCGAACCCTCCTCCCGCTCCAGCCCGACAAGTGCGATACAGACATGATCCTGCATGCGGCGGACACGCTCTGGCCCGCAGGTGTGGCCGTTCATGATGATCGAGAAGGCCAGCCGTTCGCCGGAGAGTGTGCGCGCATATCCCGACAGCGCCGATACGCCCGTCAGCGTGCCCGTCTTCGCCTGCACTCGCCGCTGGGCGATTGTGCCGACCATCCGCCTCCGGAGAGTGCCATCCACTCCCGCGACCGGCAGCGCGCGGATGAACTCCTCGCGCCAGCGCGATCCGTCCATGCAGCGCAGCAGGCCCAGCACCATGTCGGCGCTCAGCCGATCCATCCGGCTCAGTCCGGAGCCGTCGTTCCAGCGGGCGCCGTAGAGATAGACCCCACGCTCGCCCCATGTCTCCGAGCAAAGCTGCCGGGGCGTCAGGTCCGAGCGCCCTGCGGCCGATGGAAGCCAGTCCAGCAGCGCGTTCGCCAGGTCATTGTCACTTGGCTTCAGTGTCCGGGAGGAGAATGACGAAAGCGTCTCCCCCGGCTTCGCACCGGGGACGGTTGAGCAGTCATACGCACCACCGAGCAACTCCAGCGCGGTGGCGCAGGTTACAAGCTTCATGTTGGACGCAGGGAGCAGTGGTAGATCACCGGCATCGCGGTAGATGGTCTCACCTCTGTCGAGAGACACCACCACGGTCCCCACCCGGGCCTGCCGAAGCTCGGGATGAGCGAGTACGCCGGCGATCCTGTTCTGCACCGCGCGCAGCGTCTCGGCCTGCAGCGCCGAAGCCGCAAGCGTGATCGCCAGCAACATCGGCAGCAAGCGACGAAATCCGCCGCGGATCCAGTTCATCGGCCTCCTGTCGGACACCGGATCATTATAGCAGGAGGGGAACTGCTGGGAAAGCCACCGGGGAGACATCACACAAGCGGCGGGCCATTGTGCACGGGCCGAGGGGCACGCGGCCGGGCACCGGCCGCTGGTTCGTCCCGCTCGTCCGGGGGTTGCGCAACGGAAGAGCCCTCATCGCCTGTGGCGCGGATGTAAGCGTCATCTGCGCTCTCCGGCGCGTCATTCACCATGACATGATCATACGCGGCGGCGAATTCGGTCCCGAGCAGCAGGATGCGTGCGCTGAAGAATGCCCACGTGAGGAACATGACTACCCCGGCCAGTCCGCCGTAGATCGCGCCGCCTTCGGCCGACCGCATCGTGAACCATGAGAAGATGGGAGATACGACCGCCCACGCCACCGTGGTGAAGATGGCGCCTGCGAAAGCCGACCGCGATCGAACGCTATCACCCGGAATGAACTTGAAGAGCAGAAAGAACGCCAATACAGCAAAAGCAAGCTGTATGGCAATTCTCATGCCCGGCTGCAGCCAGAAGACACTGGAGAGATCCACCGCCACCCAGCGGTCAACCCAGTCCATGGCGAAGGGCAGAAGGGCGCTTATGACGATGACCGCGATCAGGAGCAGTCCGGCCACTACTGTGGTCGCCAGCGCGAGGAGCTTGCGAGTCACGAAATGGCGCGAAACCTGACCCGGCCAGAGTTCCGTCATTGAGCGCTCCAACGTCTCGAAGAGACGCAGACCCGCCCAGAACAGCAGCGCGATGCTTACGATGCCGGCGGTGTGCGGGTTGGGATTGGTGAGCAGAGCGTCAATCTCCACCATGATCGTCCCTGCGGCGGCGCCGCCGATCTGAGTGATGGTCGAGCGCAGTTGCTCATAGGCGTTGGTATTCTCGCCCAGCAGAGGCTGCATCGCCCACGCCATGAGGATGCCCAGCGGCCCCACACAAACCAGAGCATAGAAAGCGATCGCGGCGGCCATCAGATTCGCCACGTTCTTGCCCATCCGGAGGTACATCAACTTGAGGAGGCGATACCATTGGCCGCCTTGCTCCGCGGCCCAGTCCTGAACTCTCTCCGCCACACTCAATTGGCTCATACTGCAATGTTTCGGGCCGCTCTTGTGAGGTTCCTGCCCGATGCGCTATACTGATAAGTGGAGGTCTCGGCGCTGTCGCGGCGAATTGCGCGGTGCAGCGCCCATCAATCTGCCGCAATCAAACATTAGCAGACGGAGGCGACACTGTTGCTGACAGCAGAGAAAGTAAAGCAGGCCGCAAAGGCCATGGGAGCCGACCTTGTCGGCATTGGCACGCCAGATCGCTGGGAAGGCGCACCGGTACAGATGGACCCGCGCTTCATCATGCCTGAGGCAAAATCAATCATCGCATTCGGCTTCCGCGTCATGCGCGGCAGCCTGCGCGGCATCGAAGAGGGCACGTTCTTCTCCAACTACTCGTCCATGGGCTACGGCGCTCTTAACTGGCTCTACATGCCGATGACCATGATGAACGTTGCGAAGTACATCGAGGACTTCGGCTATGAGGCGATCCCGCTGGGACACCTCTCGCCGTGGCGCGCGATTGATAACGAGGGCAACCTCAAGAACAACCCCAACCGCCCCGTCGAGCCTGGCAAGCCGGTGCCTGACGTGATGGTCCACCTGCGCATCGCCGCGTTCCTCTGCGGCCTCGGGGAGATCGGCTACTCGAAGATGTTCCTCACGCCGCAGTTCGGCCCGCGCCAGCGCCTCGCCGTCATGATGACGGAAGCGGAGCTTGAGCCCGACCCGATCATGGAGCCGTATCTGTGCGACCGCTGCATGCTCTGTGCCAGCGAGTGCCCCGGCGGCTGCATCCCCACCGACCGCACGGTGAAGGCCAACCTCGCGGGCCACGAAGTGGAGTGGGGCGACATTGACATGAAGCGCTGCAATGTCTACTTCCGCGGCGGCGAGATCCTCGAGGACGGAGAGCACGGGGAGTACATCCCGAACCGCGATGATACCGCTCCCGGGCCATGGTCGCCCTTCGAGCGCAAGCCGAACACGATCTACGAACACGGACAGGCCATTGCTGGCTCGAAGGGATGCACGCGTGCGTGCATGATCCACCTCGAGCAGCAGGGCAAGCTCGGCAACAAGTTCCAGACGCCCTTCCGCCGCAAGCC
>JAAYJW010000203.1 GCA_012522765.1 candidate division WS1 bacterium
ACGCGCTGAAAAGCGCTTGACCACCCCCTGCACGTCCGATATACTGAGTTTTCGCCGACCTAACTTGGGAGCATCAACGACTAGCGGAGAGGCCCCGCGGGAGCCGGGCGCACGACCTGCGCCTCGGTCGCCCGCAAAAAAATCAGCAAGGGTGTGACAGACGTGAGGAAAGTCTACGTGACCCGCCAACTGCCCCAGAGCGCCCTCGATCGCTTCGAGGGGAAGGTAGAATACTCGGTGAACCCGCACGACCGGGTGCTCGAGCGAGAGGAACTGCTGGAGGCGGTGAAGGACGTTGACGGCCTCCTCTGTCTCCTGACCGACACGATCGACGCCGAGCTCTTCGATGCGGCGCCGAAACTCAAGGTCGTCGCGAACTACGCCGTCGGCTACAACAACATTGATGTTGATGAAGCCACAAAGCGCGGCGTTGTTGTGACGAACACGCCGGGCGTGCTCACGGAGACCACCGCCGACCTGACGTGGTCGCTGCTGATGTCGATCGCCCGCCGCGTCGTCGAGGGCGACTCGTTCATGCGCGCGGGCAAGTACGTCGGCTGGGCGCCGATGCTACTGCTCGGCTCGGATGTCTGCGGCAAGACCCTCGGTATCATCGGCATGGGCCAAATCGGCCAGGCAGTCGCGCGCCGCGCCGTCGGCTTCAACATGAACATCCTCTACTGCGACGAGTACCCGCTGCCGCCGGTGGCGGAGCAGCTTCTCAACGCGAAGAGGGTCGAGATGGATGAGGTGCTTGAGGGCTCCGACTTCGTCAGCCTGCATGTGCCGCTGATGGAGGAGACCCACCACCTGATCGGCAAGCGCGAGCTTGAGCTGATCGGCCCGAATGGCTACCTGATCAACGCCTCCCGCGGCCCCGTGGTCGATGAGGTCGCGCTGGTTGAGGCACTCAAGAACCGCACCATCGCCGGCGCCGCCCTCGACGTCTTCGAGGACGAGCCGCTGATGAAAGACGGTCTCGCCGACCAGGAGAACGTCGTGCTTCTCCCCCACCTCGGCAGCGCCTCCGTCGAGACCCGCACGGAGATGGCCGATCTGGCGGTGAGCAACATCCTCTCGTTCTTCGATGGTGAGGAGCTTCCGTCGCCGGTCAACCCCGAGGTGCTCGGCTGAGCCGAACGATCCACCTGGATACTCACGCGCCCCCGCCGACAGACGGGGGCGCTTTGTTGTACCTGAAGGCAATCATCCCCCGATGGGCGAAATCAGCCACGCGCGAGGCAGAGGCCGCACCGCAAGAGGTCAGACATGGCTGACAGCGACGTCACCGTCCGAGAGGCGCAGCCACAGGAGTTCCGCCTGATCGCCCAGTTCGTCTGGGAGATGGCACGCGAGACGGAGGGGCTTGAGCTTGACCCCGAAACCGTCGAGGCGGCGGTGCAGACGGCGCTATCTGATCCCGACAAGGGGGTCTACTACGTGGCCGAGGCCGATGAGGGGCTGATCGGCCAGGCGCTGGTCACGCGCGAGTGGAGCGACTGGAACTGCTGCGAGTACTGGTGGCTGCAGAGCATCTACGTGGTACCCCAGTGGCGACGGCGGGGCGTCTTCTCCTCAATCTACCGGCATATCCGCGATCGCGCGCATGATGCCTCCGCGGCGGCACTGCGTCTCTACGTGCTGGAGAGCAACATGCCCGCGGTGGCCGCCTACCGCCGCCTCGGCATGACAGACACCGGCTACATCGTGATGGAGGACAGATGCGCATCGCGGGAGTAAGTTGCCCGGCCTACTCCGCCACCGAAGCCTTGTAGCCGACCGCCTCAACGGCAGCGATCATCTCCTCCGTTGATGGCTTTCGCTCCCCCATGGCGACGGTCGCCGTCTGCGCCTGAAGATCGACCTGCACGCCCGCGACGCCCTCAAGCTCCTCCAGCGCCCGCTCCACTCGACAGGCGCAATGCTCGCAACTCATGCCCTGCACGTTCAGCCTGACCATCTCCACCGCCATCGGTCGTCCTCCGTCAGTGTCATGTGATCGCAGCGTTACATTGATAGATACGCCATCGGCGCATACTCTCCTGCCGCCGCAGGCAGGTGTCGGGCAGATGCGGGGAGAAGCAACTCGCGCACCTCAAGCAGCCACATTGGAGGGACGCTAATGCCACTGCGAGTCGCCGCTGTCGGTTTCAGGCACGGACATATCCTGAGCTTCATCGCCAAGGCTCGGGAGCTTGACTACTGCGAACTTGTCGGCGTTGTCGAGGAGTCCGACGATGATCTGTCTATCCTCGAACGCGCCGAAGTAGAACGCACCCATGCGACCTTCGACGATCTGCTCAACGACGTGGAATTCGACGTAGTTGCCACCGCCGAGTACTACAGCAAGCGCGGCTCGGTCATCATCAAGGCCCTTGAGGCCGGCAAGCACGTGATCTGCGACAAGCCAATGTGCACCTCGATCGAGGAGCTTCAGCAGATCAAGCGCCTCTGCGACGAGAGAGACCTCGAGGTCTCGATGCAGCTTTCGATGCGCTTCGGCGCACCGTATCAGACGATGCACGACCTTATGCACGACGGGCTGCTGGGCGAGTTCCTCGCGGCCACCGCATTCGGCCAGCATCCTCTCGGCTACGGTACCACGCGCCCGGCGTGGTACTTCGAGGAGGGCAAGCATGGCGGCAGCATCAACGACATCTGGATCCACGGCGCCGACATGCTGCGCTACTGCACCGGGCGAGAGTTTGAGAGCGTCGTCGCCGCCGAAGCGTGGAACGCGTCGCTGCCGGAGGTTCCGCACTTCCAGGTGGGCGCGCAGTGCATGATGACGATGACCGGCGGCCCGCGCGTGATGGCCGATGTATCCTATATGCCCGGCCGAAGCTGGCAGTTCTACGTCACCGGCACGGACGGCTACCTCGCGGTCGAGAGCGGCCGCCTGCTGCACCGCCCCTCGGGCGGACAGGACACCGAGATCGCGGCCAACGCCAGCCTGCCATTCTCCTCGCCCTTTGAGGACTTCGCGTCACACCTCGAGCACGGTACCGAGCGCTTCCTGCCGCAGGACGAGGTTCTGCGCTCGCAGATGGCGGTGCTGGCGGCGCAGAAGGCCGCCGATACCGGCGAGCGCGACATGGCGGTGCCGGAGTTCTGAGTGATGCGAGGCTGATGCAGGCAAAGAGCGACGCCGGTGTGCGAGTGGTTCGCACACCGGCGTCTTGTTCGTAGCAGCCACTCCTGGCGCTACTCCTCCTCAGGCCACTCCAGCCACTGCTTGTCACCCGTTGCGCGGCGGAGCCAACTAGCGCCCACGCCCAACTCCGGCGTCCAGTACTTCGTATCCAGCGCCCGGAGATAGCGGAAGAAGATCGCCGATAGCTGCTCGTCCGTCTGGGCCTCGATGAAGAGCGTATCGCCCTCCACCTGCACGCGTGGCTCACCGGCAGCCACGCGAATCACGACCGCGTTCCCCGCGGCCGGCGCACCTGTCTCAACCGGGATAGTCACCGCGTCGCCGCCCTCGATGCGGTCAAACCAGTAGCGAAAGTAGGTCTGCAGGCGCGCGGCCAGGTACTGCTCAGTAGCGCCCGCATCGGCGGCGAGATAGATCGTGCTGGTGGGCCCGGTGGCCTCGGCGAACGGGAAGTCCAGCAGCGCCTCGTCATTCGGACCGAAGACCGCCGATGTCAGGCGCACCTCAAGCTCGCCCTGACCATCGAGGTCCAGCGCGATCGCGTCACCTGTCACCGCACAGGCGGCCCCCGCGAATCTCGCTGAGGCGACCTGCAACTCCGCCGGAACGCGCGGGCGGATCGTCACCGCTCCATCGCCACTGAGGCTGATGCGTAGGACGCCCTCACTTACGCCGTGGTCAGCGCTGACGGTCGCCTCAGTGACCGCGGCGGCCGGGATGATCTCCGCCTGCGCTCGCAGAAGCACCGGGGTCCGCGTCGGCATTGTCAGCGGCACGCGCGTCTCGCCATCGGCGATCCGGTTGGTGCGCTCTGAGCCGTCGTAGTCGGTGAATAGCAGCGCGCCCTCGGCGAGACGAGCGTTCTGTATCGCCACCTCGAACTCATGCGTGTCGGCGGTTTCATGCGCGAGCGCGATCAGCGTATCGAGGCCGCCGCCGTAGCGTGTCGCCCAGATCGGCTCAGGCACGCGTGCGGCCGTCACGGGCTGCCAGCCGGTCGTCACGCACTCGGTAAGCGCGGGGAGCCACTCCACGAGCCGCTCGTAGCCCTGCGTGAAGTGCGGCGGCGGGATGTAGCCGATGCGCAGGCTCTGCAGGAGCGTGAAGTCGGCAAGGCCACGTAGCAGCATCGCGATCTGTTCGCCGCTTGCCTGCTCAAGGTCAATGAATGTATCAGGCCCGTAGCCCTCCCACCACGTCAGCGTCTTCTGCCCCGCCATCCAGCGCAGCGAGTCGCCGTAAGTGCGGTCCACCTTCCACGGTTCTCCCTCAAGCATCATGCTGTCGGAGTAGAGGACGGAGGTGTAAGCACAGTTCGGGTTCGGGTTGCTGATGACCGCCACGTCATGCCCATCGCTGACCTGCAGCGTATGCACGAACTGCATCAGCCGCGCGACCGCGATGTTATTGCGGCAGTAGACGCCGCTCTCATCCCACGCCCGGCCCTCAAGCTCCGCCAGCGCCGGACCGCGGTATTTGCCACGACCGCCGGCGGTGTCGAAGGCGAAGGCGCGAAAGTCCAGTTCCTCGACCACCTCGGCCATGTCTATGCGGCTCTGATCGCCGAAGCTGGTCCTGTACGGGAAGACCAGGCGCTCGTTGTCATGCCCCGTCACCCACGGCGTCGTGAAGAGTGTGCGCGTGGTCGGGTCCTCAATCAGCGCATCGGGGTAGACCTCGCGCGCAAGCTGCTCCTCACACCAGACCTGCGAGGGCACGTAGAAGCCCATTACCACGCCGGTCGCCTGCCCGGCAGCGAAACGCTCCCGCCGCCACTGCAGGTATTCCTCGCGAGGCATAGCGCGGACGCCCGTCGGCTCGCGCGCGGGCTCGTAGTCCCAAAAGCGCTCGCGGCCAACGATGTCACCGGTGCGCCTGAAGGGCGCGTAGCACCACTCCCAGCCCGCGTAGAGCCGCCGGCATATCTCAGCCGACCACTCAGTTGCGTTCGGCCAGACGCGATACTGCGCGCCGCCGTAGTCCACGCGTGGGTCAACATTCGCGCCGCGGCGGTAAAGCTCCGGCCACGTGGCGTAGCAGGCGTCCAGCGACTCGTAGAAGCCCCACTCGCCGGGGCGTGATGCCGCCCAAAAGCTCACGCTGTCGCTCTGCCCCGGCTCCAGCACAAGCTGCGTGGTCGTCGTCAGCGTGGCGGGAGCATCGCCCTCCGGCGGCAGATAGTAGTGATCGAACCACGAGCGAAGCTCCGTCGAAGCCAACCCGAGACCGAGGCTCGCGTCGGCGTTCCATGCCGAGCTGATCTGCAGGCGGCCCATGAACTCGTCCTCGCCGAACCGCTCCTGCGGCTCAACCGCCACGTTGCGGCCGTCGAAGACGCTCAGGCCGTCGCTGCTGCTGATCGTGGCGCTCAGAGCGACCGCGATCCACTCCTGCTGCGCGCCGTCGTTCTGCACTGTCGCCTGCACTATCAGCCCCTCGCGGAGCATGCTGCAGGTCGCGCTGACCTGAAGCGGCCGCTCAGTAGCGTAGCGGATCGCCAGCGCCTCGCCCTCAGGCGCGACGCTCTCGACCTCAAGCGGCAGCGGCTGCTGAGTGCGGCCGTCCGTGAACTGTAGCGCAAGTCCGCTCAAAAGCTGCGGATCATACGCCGAAGTCGCCTGCAGCGTCTCGCTCGCCGCGTCCCAATGCAGGGCGATGTTGCCGGCCTGCAACTGCTGTGCCAGCACACCCGGCACGGAGAGTGCGAGGAGTGCGACAATGATCAGTAGCCTCTTCATGCTATTGCGCCTCCCCGGGGAAGAGGACACGATGTTCTTCTCCCGCGGTAGTCTCTGCAACGATCGTGTAAGTCCCTCGCATGTCCACGCCCTCGATGGTCACCTCGAACGGATCGGGCAACGGCTGTCCGGCGGGGCAGGCGGGATCGTCGGCAGAGCGATACACCGGCGCCTCAACGCCCTCCCGCAGTACCGTCAGGGACGCGATCTGCTGCCCCTCACCAGTGACGCGCACCGTCAGGTCAAGCTCCGCTGGCCCGAACCAGATGTCGTCGAACCATGCCTCGCCCGGCGTGAAGTACATCCCCATGCTGAGCGTTATCTGCTCCAGCCCCTCAGGCACCGTGGCGAGGACTGAAAACGGGTAGTAGGTGTCCGGATCGGGCCCCGTCAGCGCCTCATGGGGGATGAACACGGGCACAAGAAAGCTGGCGATGGAACTGCCATGGAAGGCCCGAGCATCCACGCCCACCGGAGGCACGATCTCCGTGTTGCGACCGTGCGCATACATCAGCATCCTCCCGCCGGTGGTGCGATACCAGCCGCGGAAGACGTAATCACCTGGCTCCACGGGCACCGACTGATACCAGTAGCCGGACATGACGTCGTCGTGCGCGATCATGTGAAGCGCGCGAGTGCCGTTGCGCCCCTCGCCCTCTTCGGCCCTGCCGACCGTGAAGTTCGCCGGCACCGCGGTGCTCAGATTCCAGATGGCAGGATCGCCATCCGCCCCCTCCTCGACCCCAGGATTCTGCGCCAGGTTCGCTGCCTCATACGGCGGGTCAGTGCTGACGGTGATCTCCACGGCGCTCGCGCAGGCGAACGTCAACAGCACCATTGACGCCACAATAAGCGGTGTTCGAATATGCAGTCGCATCTCCGACCTCCATCGATCTACAGCGTTAGTGCCTGATTCGCCGCAGGCGTACCGGGGTCCTGTGCTCGTCAAAGGTATCACGCGGCGTCATGGCGAACTCAGATACGAGGGGGCGGCAGGACCCGCACATTATCTCTTACTCCCGAAGGACGCGCACCATGCACAGCAATCTTCGACTGAAGAGGTCTCTCATGTCCCGCGGCGGCTTCAGCCTCATCGAACTGCTCGTTGTCATCGCGATCATCGCGATCCTCGCGGCGATGATGTTCCCGACCTTCGCGCGCGCTCGTGAGAAGGCGCGCGAGGTCGCCTGCATGTCCAACATGCGGCAGCTTGGCATGGCCATCGCCATGTACTCCGAATCCCACCACCGCCTGCCATGGGATGACCTGACACTGGGCGGCGCGCCTGAGGGCACGGCTCCAACGTGGACGTGGCGGCTGATGGTCTACCCGTATGTCAACAACGTGCAGGTCTACGTCTGCCCCACCGCCGCGCGGCTTGACAGCTTCGACGCCACGTGGCCGGACTACGACCAGGACGCCGGCTACGCGATCAACCACGTCCACTGGGACAACGACCTCGGAACCGACGCCGAACCGCCGCCGGGGCACTCGATGCGCGACATCCAGCACCCATCCACGGTCATCCTGCTCACGGATTACACCGGCGACTATTCGCTGAGCTACCTTGGCACGCAGCAGCACGGCTTCGTGCGCAGCGATGCCGCCGCAACGCGCCACAACGACGGCTGCAACTACCTCTTCCTCGACGGCCACGTGAAGCGGCTTGTCCCGAGCGCCGTTCCGTGCTCGGACCAGGAGTGCTGGTGGTCGATCGGCCGGTGACCCCGGGGGCAGTTGTTAGCTGGTAGTTGTTAGTAACGGCTTACGACAGCTCCGGGCAGACATGTGCCACGGGCGCCCTCGCCGTGGGTCGTACCGTACGAAGCGCAGGGCCGAACCACGCCCGGGCGCGAGGGACACAACGGCATACGACAACGGCTTACGACGCACGCACAGGAGTGTGCGTGCCACGGAACGACAAGCGCACGCGCCGCCTGCCCCCTCAGCGCCCCGCATACCACTCGTCGAAGTAGGCCTTGCCGCGCGCGACTGAGCTTCGCATCCAGTCAACATGCTCGGCGAACCACCGCACGCTCTTGCGGATGCCCTGCTCCCACTCGATCTGCGGCTCCCAGCCCAGCGCCCGGATCTTCGTGGCGTCCATCGCATAACGCACATCATGCCCGGGCCGGTCCTCCACGTGGCGGATCAAGCTCTCGGGCTTGCCAAGTTCGTCGAGGATCAGGCGGATCGTCTCCATGTTCGGGCGCTCATTGTCGCCATGCACGTTGTACGCTTCGCCCGCCTCACCCTCCTCGAGCAGAAGCAGCAGCGCCCGGCAGTGGTCCTCCACGTGCAGCCAGTCGCGGATCTGCATCCCGTCGCCGTAGACCGGCAGATGCTCGTCATTAAGCGCGCGCCAGGTGAAGAACGGGATCAGCTTCTCCGGATACTGCCACGGCCCGTAGTTGTTCGACGGGCGCGCGATCACCACGGGCATGTCGTAGGTGATGTAGTAGGAGTGCGCGAGCCGATCTGCGCCGGCCTTGGTGGCCGAGTAGGGGTTGCGCGGCGTCAGCGGGTCATCCTCTTCGAACGGGTCGCCAAAGCAGGCGCCGTAGACTTCGTCTGTGGACACATGCAACACACGACCTGTCCCCGCCGCTCGTGCCGCTTCGAAGATACGAAAGCTCCCGACGAAGTTGGTTTGCACTGCAGCCTCGGCGGAGATGATCGAGCGATCCACGTGACTCTCGGCGGCAAGGTGCACCACCGCGTCCACGCCATCCATCGCGGCCTCGGCCATCTCCCGATCGCAGATGTCGCCATGCATGAACTCGAACCGAGGGTCGTCCATGACGTCGGCGAGGTTGTCGAGGCTTCCGGCGTAGGTCAGCTTGTCCAACACCCGCACGCGCCAGTCCTCGCGCTCGGCGAGGACGTGCCGAACGAAGTTGCAGCCGATGAACCCCGCGCCACCTGTTATCAGCAGATGCATCTGTGTAGCTCCCTCCGCGTCACTTGGACTTGCCGTCGAACCGGAACGCAACCTGCGTCTCAGGTGAAGCTGCGGAAGCTCTCCTGTACGTCGGTAACGCGCAGCCGCTTCTTCACGGTTCCATCATCAACCGCCTCGGCGATGACCGCGAGACTTGCATCAAGCGCGTGCAGCGTCTCCTCCACCTCGGCCTCACCGTGGGAGTAGGTGATGAACAGCAGCCCGCCGCGCCGCAGCAGCACGCCCCGCTGCGCCATCTCCTGCAGAAGCAGCGTCCAGACATCGCGCGCGAGTTCCTTGTCCTCGTAGTCAATCGTCTGGCTGCTCATCGGTGCGTAGCCGTGGCAGTGCAGCGGCACGCCGTGCTTCTCACCAAGCTCCTCGAAGCCCTGCATCAGGCGCTCGCCGGTCGCCCAGATGGTGTCGAAGACCGGTTCGGCGCGATAGACGTCCATCGCGGCCTTACCCGCCGCCAGAGACAGCGCCTCGCCGCCGTAGGTCACGCTGATCGTCACATCATCTATCGCTTTGCGCATGATCTCCGCGCGCCCGCAGACGATCCCCAGCGGCATCCCGTTGGCAGCACCCTTGGCGAAACATGCCAGATCAGGCGTGACGCCGAAGTACTCCTGCCCGCCGCCCGCGGCCATGCGGAAGCCGGTGACGATCTCGTCGTACATCAGCAGCGCGCCGTATCTGTCACATAGTTCGCGGACGCCCTGATGGAATCCCTCCGGAACCGTGGAGCCGCCGCTGGCGGGGTCAATACTGACCATCGCAACCTGCCCCTCGTGCTCCTGCAGCTTCGCCTCGAGGCTGCCGAGGTCGTAGCGATCCCAGCCATCTATGACGCCCGCGAGGCATCCGGGCACGCCCTTCTCCGGCCCTGAATACTGCGCCCCCCAGCCGTCCACCCAGCCCCGGTAACCGTTGTTGAGGATCACCTCGCGGCCGGTGCATGCGCGGGCGATGCGAGCGGCCGCGCCGGTGACCTCCGCCCCGCCCTTGAGGAAGCGCACCATCTCCGCGCAGGGGACCATCTCGCAGACCCGTTCGGCCACCTCGACCTCCAGCGGGCTGAGCAGGCCGTAGATGATCCCGCGGCCGAGTTGCTCGCGGATTGCGTCGTCAACTTCCGGATAGCAGTAGCCGAGGGTGATGGGGCCCAGCCCGAGGATGTAATCCACGTACCAGTTCCCGTCCACGTCCTGGATGCGCGCTCCCTCAGCGTCCTGCGCGTAGATCGGGAAGGCGCCGTATGCGTAGGCGGTGGGGCGCTTGCTGTTGGTCTGAGAGCCGCCGGGGATCAGTTCGTACGCGCGAGCGTAGAGTTCAAGAGACCTGTCGAAGGATCGGTGCCCTGGCATCGTTGCGCCCTCCTGCCGTCGTTAGAGCGAACTGCGCGCTGTGAAGATGAAACGTTCAAACGGATCAGGACCCGGGCCGATGTCGGACTCCCAGTCGCCGCTGCGCAGGTCTGCACCGGAAGACGCTATGCCTGTTGACGCCAGGCATTCCCGTCGGCGCCGGAGAGACGTGCTTCTCCATCCCCACCATAACTTCCTCGCTCACATCGTTTGCCTGGGCGAGATTGCGAATGTGCATCGCATATGCTGCCGGCATGCACAGCAGCAGAAGCGGATAAACGCCCAGCTATGGTCGTATGTGCGGCCGTTCATTATCGCGTCAGGGACGGACGGCGGAGCACCCCATCAACTGCTGCAGTTTGACAACGGCGGCGTAGCGGGGTAAATTGCTCGTCGAGGCGCTCAGCTCACCGGCAGAGGCAGCGTCGCATTCATGGACCTTTTCCTCAGGCTGCTCCAGTTTGCCGCCCGCTACCGCGCGGGGCTTATCTTCGCCATCTTCCTCGTCTTCGTCACTACAGGCCTGGGGATGGTGCCGCCTTACTTCACCCGCTTGCTGGTAGACAGCCAGCTCTCCAACTACCACGCCCTCGAACCCGCCGCCCAGCAGTCCCTGCAGACCGAGCTGTGGGCCCTGGTGCTGGCCGTCTGCGGCGGCCTGATGGGCCTGCGCCTCGCCATCGCCATCGTCAGCTACGTCCGCTCGATGATCATGGTAGTCATCGGCAACCGCGTGGTCTTCGACATTCGACAGCAGCTCTACCGGCACCTGCAGCGGCTCTCGATGCGCTACTTCGAAACGCGCTCGACCGGCCGCATCATGACGCGCATCCTCTACGACGTCCAGGCCATCCAGCAGACGCTCACGGGCAACCTCGTTGACATCATCACCAACAGCGCTACCGTCGTCTTCGTCATCGTCCTGATCTTCTGGATCAACTGGCGCCTCGGGCTGATCGCCATCGGCATCCTCCCGCTCTACGTCTTCAACTTCCTCGCGTGGCGGCCTGTGATCCGCACTGCCTCGACAGAGGCCCGCGAGCAGTTCTCCGAGATCTCGGGGCGCCTCAACGACGCCATCTCCGGCATTCGCGTCATCAAGGCGTTCACGCGCGAACGCAGCGAGGCCCGCCGCTTCGTCCATGAGGTGCGCGAGATAATCGAACTCAACGTCAAGGCCGGCAGGGCGCGGACGTGGCTCTCGGTCATCTCGACATTTGTCACCGGCGTCGCCTCTGTCATCGTCATCTACGTCGGCGGCCGAGAGATCCTCTTCGCCGGCCGCATGTCCTACGGGGAGCTTATCCAGTTCAACGCCTACCTGACGATGCTCTACTCACCAATCATCCAGCTTGTCACGATCAACGAGCAGATACAGGTGGCGATGGCCGCCATCGAGCGCATCTTCGAGCTCTTTGATACCGCACCCGATATCCAGGAGCGGCGTGTGCCCGTGATTCTGCACCGCTGCGTCGGCGAGGTGGAGTTCGACCACGTCTACTTCTCCTACGACCCCAATGAGGACGTGCTGCAGGACATCTGCCTCACTTCCCAACCGGGGACTGTCACCGCACTCGTCGGCCGCTCGGGCAGCGGCAAATCCACGCTCATCAACCTCATACCACGCTTCTACGACCCCACGCGCGGTCGTGTACTCCTTGACGGTGTGGATCTGCGCGATCTGCAGATCACGAACCTGCGCAAGCAGATCGGCATGGTCATGCAGGACTCGTTCCTCTTCGCCGGGACGCTGCGTGACAACATCAAGTATGGCCGCCCCGACGCCACTGACGCTGAGGTCGTACAGGCGGCCATCGCGGCGAATGCGCATGATTTCGTTACTGAGTTTACGGACGGCTACGAGTCGCGCGTCGGCGAGCGAGGCACCCGGCTCTCTGGAGGGCAGCGCCAGCGCATCTCTATCGCCCGCGCCATCCTGCGCAACCCGCGCATACTGATCCTCGACGAGGCGACATCGGCGCTCGACTCAGAATCCGAGGCAGCGATCCAGGACGCGCTGGAGCACCTGATGCAGGGGCGCACCACCTTCACGATCGCGCATCGGCTCTCGACCGTCATGAACGCCGATGAGATCATCGTGCTCGACTACGGGAAGATCGTTGAGCGCGGGACGCATGCGGAGCTTGCGACCGCCGGGGGCATCTACGAAATGCTCTGCGAGGTGCAGTTCAAGCAGGCGGTCGAGAAGATGGAAGAGCATGAGGACGCGCTGCGCGCCCAGCAGGATGACGGCCGTCGCAAACGCGACAGCGGCGGCGAACGCAGTGAAGATGGTGGCGACGACAACTAACGCCGGACGGCCTCAGTCGATCATGATTGGCACCGGATTCGCCCAGATCAGGTGCACGATCAGCCAGATCGTGAAGATCACGTTCATCCCCAGCACCAGCCCGATGGCGATCGGGCGCAGGCGGTGGAAGCCCCGGAAGCCGGTCAGCCTCGTGACGGTCGCCTTCAGCAGCCACCCGATGAAGATGGACAGCCAGTAGCGATCTATCGGCCACCCGAGCCATGTAACGAAGCCCAGCGGATGCAGCGGCCACCAGACGAATCTTCGCCGCAGCGTGAAGAGCGCCCAGGTGGTTGCCGCGCCCAGCGCCATCGCGATCCACTCCTCGCCCTGAGCGGCCGCGGGAATTCGGATCGCACGCGCGAGAGCGTTGGTGGTGTTGAGGCCCGATGCCATCGGCCACGAGGCCAGCTTCGGAATGCCCCAGTTGTAGATTATCCACGGCACAGTGACGTGACACGCGAGGATCGCGAGCGCCACGGCGACCATCGCCAGCAGGATGATGTTGCGCCTCGGTGCGCCCATGTGGGAGCCGATCCGATAGCCCATAAAGACCGCGGCCATGTTCTGCGTCGCGCTGGAGCGGATCTGTGCCCAACTCGTCATGGTCATCAGCGTAATGTTCTGCGGGCCCACCCGCTCGCTGCCTGCGATCTCGAAGATCGCATCATTGACGCGGAAGGGCATGCTGTAGATGAGCATACCGGCCTCGCAGATGACGCGCGCCACTACCATCCCCGCCAGCGGGAAGAACGCGTATTGCACAACCGCCCAGATGGCGTCCATGCCGAAGTAGCTGCACCAGACCACGATGAACGCGAAGGCCGCGATGAAGCCGAAGACTGCGAGGCCGTAGGGCTCGTGGGCATCCGAGGCGTCCGGGTCGCGCTTGAGCGAACCGAAGGCGACAGCGAACACCCGCCGCAGGTGTGTGCGGGCCGAGTACAGCAGCGCGAGCGCGAGGAGGATGTAGCCGCCGATCGACTGGTACTCGAAGAAGTTGTAGTGATTGCGATTGACGCCGATGGAGATGCGGATGAACTGTTGGATGCGGCGCAGGAAGTAGAAGAACCACAGCGAGAAGCCGACCTCGCCCGAGAGCAGGTAGGCGATGCCTATCATGTCGAAGCGGATGAAGAGCAGGATGCCGTTGAAGGCCGACCAGGGGCCGGAGAAGCGGGTCTGCAGCCGCGGTTCGAGATCGAGGAAGGGCATCGCGGGCCAGTACCCGTGTAGGCCGTTGAGCGTGTAGAGGATGCACGGGATCGAGAAGGCGACCCACATCATCGGCGAGCGCAGTACCGGCGCCAGCGAAGCGGGCTCCCCCTTCACCGCCTCCATCGGCACCTCGACCAGCGGGTAGAGCAGCCGCTCCTCGTCCTCCCACCTGTGCGCCAGCGTCGCCGCAAAGCACAGCACCATGAAGTAGACGGCCAGGAAGAACGGTGTCCAGACAGCCAGCGGCGCCAGCCATGCCTCCCATGGCATCGAGCGCCCGGGCGGCAGTCCCTCCTGTGCCCAGCGCACCACCGGGTCCATCGGCTCATTGGCGGGCAGCAGCATCGGGTTGAGGTCGTGCAGATAAAGCTCCGGCGGCGCGATATCGGGTGTAGCGTAGTAGACGATCCCGATCAGGTTGAGGTAGAAATGCTGCGCGAACTCCTGTCCCGCGATGGCCCCGACCATCATCAGCAGCAGGAAGATCAGCAGTAGCTCCTGCGAAGACAGCGGCCTCAGCCGCAGCCGCGTCGCAGCGCGGATGGCGGCATTCACGGCGATAAGCGCCAGCAGCAGCGCCACGCCCCCTCGCGGCAGATAGCCGGTGCCGATGATTTCGTAGCGCAGCAGCACCGAGAAGCAGCCTGCAACGGTGAAGCCGACCACCAGCACCAGCGCAATCACTATCGCACGCGTGGTAAGGCCGGTGCCTTCGGCGGTCGAGATAGCGTCCTCGCGTCCCGATGTCGCGACAGGCTCACTGGCTACGGTCGTTCAGTCCTTCCGGGGGAGTTCGGCTGTGCGCCGAGGTGCAGCGAGGCTGCTATTCCCGCTTCAATCTCTGGAAACCTTCACGGCAGGAGCATCGCGCGCGGTGCCGAAATGAATCAAGTGAAGGAGCGCCCTCTGGCTCCTTCACTCTCAAGCGAAGAACACAATCAGGAGGTCCCGATGATGCTCAGTCTTTTCAAGCGCGACGAGAGCGTCTGCTGCCCGGGCATGCAGATCGTGCGCGACTGGTTCCCGCTGGTGCCATTCGTGGTGCCGATACTATTTCCGCTGCTGCCGATGCTGTGCATCATGATGAAGCTGCACAAGATAGCGAGCAGCCTCCAGCGCATCGAGAGTCTGCTTGACGAGACGCTGGGGACGATGGGCAAGCAGAAGTAGCGACGGACGCCCCTACTTCCGCTTGAGCGTCAACCTTACCCCCGCCGGGCCGAGGATCTTCGCACGCTCGAAGGTCACGAGCCCGTGCTCGTCGGCGGTCAGTACGCGGCTCCCCACACTGCCGTTGCACACGAAGCAGTAGACATCGGCGTCAACCTCTTCGCCGGGCTCAAGCACGAAGTTCTGCGCCCGGCGGGGAGTGATGTCCACCAGCGCCGGCAGCGCGGTGTCGTCCATGTACCACGTTACCGTCGCCTGCCACTGGTCGCGCTCGTCCACCACGTCTTTCCAGTCGAAGCCCCGGTTAATGTAGCCCTCCGGGTTGCCATCATCTGCCGCACCGGCACCGGGATCATCGTTGGTGCTGGCGTTGGATAGAGCGGGGTAGCTCTGATCCAGCGCAAAGCGGTGCATCCACGCGAAGCTCATGCGCTCGCGGATGTCATCGGGCAGCAGCGCCGAGGTGCCGCCATGCGTGCCCTCATTCCACGCCGCGATGAGGCCCTGCCGCGTCTCCTGCATCGCGGCGTAGAACGGCGGGTTCATCCACCAGGGGATGGACGTGTCCTGCCGGCCGTTGGACATAATGACGAACGGCAGCGCCGTGCCCTCATTCTCCCGCACAAAGCGCGTGCTGTCCAGCCACTGGCGGACTGTCACCCCGCGATCGGTGGGGTTGTCCAGCGAGCCCATCACGTCGCTGATGCGGCGCTCGCTGTCGCCACCCTCGCCGCTGGCGTAGGTGACGATGCCCACATGCGGGGCGATGGCGGCGAAGATGTCAGGGTTGCGGAAGCCGATGTTGAAGCTCGCGCAGCCGCCCATCGAGCCGCCGGCGGCGTACGTGCGCATCGGGTCGGTGCCGAAGTAGCGCTGCACCCAGTCAACGAGCCAGAGCACGCGGCGCTCGCCATACATGATACAGACGCCCTCGTCCATCAGTTCCGGATCGTAGATGCTGCTGTTGTAGCCGCCCCAGAACGAGGAGATTGACGGTGTCAGACGCTGGCAGAGGTCATTGCCCTCCGGGAACATGCGATCGATCCAGTGCCGATCCGTCGGCGCGATTCTGACTGCGTCCCCCGTTACCGCTGCGCCGAACTTGAAGGGCAGCGACTCGCGCCAGCCAAGCTCCGCCGGCCCGAATACCAGCCACTCCATCCCGCCGCGCCCGGTCTTCGCGTGCAGCGAGACATCCAGCGGCAGGCCTGCTCCACTCGCGACGGCGGGCTTCTGCGCGGGATCGAGCTGCCAGATCGGCTCGATCGGCGCCACCTGCCCCGCAATCGGCTCGGTCAGCGAGTTGGTGCCCGGTATGACCGGCCCGATCTCCCCCACGGCATCCTCGCGCCAGCTTGCGACCGCATAGTAGCGCGCACCGGCAGTCCCATCGGTGACGGTATGCACGAAGAGACCGTTGCCTGGCTCAATGCGCTCGCCGCCCTCTTCGATGATCCAGCCATCCACGACGATCTCGCGCCGGTCCTCCGGCAGCACATCGAGCGGCTTGCCGTAGATGAGCGGGTTGAGCCACCAGTCAGTTGAGGAGCCGGGCAGCATGTAGTCGCCGAGAATGAGCGCATCCGCGGCATTGGTGGCTGTGATGGGGGTGTCTGAACTCAGTACGCGAAAGCGCACACCCTCCAGCCCCTCAGGCTCGTCCCACTGCAGGAAGACCTGCCCGGCGCGATAGAAGCCGCGGAGGTTCGTCGCATCGGGCGTCTGTGCAAGCGCACAGCCCATCAGTGTCATCAGTGCAAGCACCACCGGGATAACGGACGTATATCGCATGGATCCTCTCCTCACGTATTCTCCCCCACCGGCATCTCATCAGAAGGTTCCGCGCGAACGGGATAACATCCTCCGAACGCGCTACCGTAGACTGGAGGCATCGCGCCCTCGGCGGCGAAACTTATGCCAGTAACGATCAGCGAAACGAAGGAGGCGGCAATCATGCTGCCATGGCTACTTGCTGCGATACTCGGCGCCGGCGGACCGGCAGGACAGATGACGATACGAAGCGGTGATCTACAGGCCACGATGGGCGAAAGCAACTCGTGGACGATCATCACAATGGAGTGCGACGGAATGCCGGTGACGGTCAATTCCGGCGGCCAGGGCGCAGTCGTCAACCCGCGGGACATCGGCTGGACCGGCGGTTCGATGGGCGGCAACAGCGAAGAGGTGCAATCTGTTTCGATTGATGGTGAAGAGTGTCTGGCGGTTCCGGAGGCGCCCCTGACAGCGCCGGTCACGATCGTAAAGCAATCGCGCCTCGCGACGATCGAGCATACCTCGACCACCGAGTTCGAGGAGGGCGTGATCAGGCAGACGAACGAGTTCAGCTTCCCCGAGGACATCAACCTCGGCGCGTTCTATCCGTTCATCTACTCGTTCTCGCCCCAGTTCACCGACTGGCTGGCGATCCCCGCCACAGGCGACCCGACAGGCGATGATTTCACGGGTGAGGGCGGACATCACCTCAATGCCGAAGTGCCCGCTTTCGCGCTTTACAACGAGGCGGCGGGCAAAGGAGTCGTCGTCTACCTCCAGCAGTCGCCCGGCGGGGCGGTTGTGCTGTGGGATCAGACCGGTTACCGCAAGTTCTGGCTGCAGCCCACGAAGGGCGACATCACCGCAGGCACCGAGTTTACCGGCACGATGCTGCTGGCGTGCTTCGATGGCGGCGACGACTGGCAATCCGCGGCCGTGGCGGTCGCGACCGACCTTAAGGAGCGCTACCCGATGGAGGAGGCCGCTGCCATCCCCAATCAGCTTTACGATGAGGGTGTGCCGGAAGTTGGCATGATGACCGTTCAGACTGAAAACCTGTCGGTGAAGCTCGAAGCCCCCAGTGCATGGACGATCGATGAGATCCACTGGGATGGCTTCAAAGTTGCCGGCCCCACCGGCCACTACGGGACGGTGCTCGTGCCCGCTGGCGGGAAGTGGATCGGCACCGGTCACAGCGAGGGCGGGCGCGAGGTCGTCCACGAGCTGCAGTTCAGCGTGGACGGCGCCGAGCGGCCCGTGGAACCCGGGGCGACGCTTGAGGGCGAGGAGTTCGAGCTTGTGAAGCATTCGACAATTCACAAGTTCGACGCCGAGCACACGATCAACATCACCGACTCGGAGATCGTGCAGCGCGCTGTACTCCGCGCCACTGAGGCGCATCGCCTGAGCCTGATGTATCTGTTCATGCACTGCATCGAGCCTGCCACGCCCACGTGGGCGGCGGAGACTGCCGATGGCGAGTTCGTCGAGGGCACGTTCCAGTCCGACGGCGGCTTTGAGCTGGAGGATCGCGCTCGCTGGGCGGCCCAGCATTTCCCGGAGCAGAACCTAAGCGTACTCCTGTACCTCACGCGCATTCCCGACGAAGAGGGTTCGATGTTACGCATGTGGGACGAGGAGCGCTATCACAAGTTCTACGTTCAGCACAACACGGGCCTCGATGTCGCCGAGGACGATGAGCTTGACTACACGCTGGTCTTCACCGTGGTGGAGAACGAGACCGGCGACTGGGCGGCGACGAGGGCGCGCGCGGAGGAACTGAAGGCCGCCTATCCGCCCGTAGACGTCGAGTAGCGTAGACACAGACCCGTGGTCTGACGAGGTCGATGCCGATGGATGCCGATCGGAAGACCGCCTCAGTGCTCGGCGGTGGCGCTGGAGCGCGCGCAGCCGCCGCCGAGCTTGCCCTTGCTGGATGGTCGGTGCGGATGTGGGACCTGCCGGAGTTCTTCGCGGGCATGCAGGGCCTGCTGGGAGAGCACAATCTCATCGTCTCCGGCCTCAGCGATGCCATCGCACCCATCGAGCGCGTCACCGATGACATCAGCGATGCCTGCGAGGGATCCTCGCTGATTCTCATCGTAGCGCAATCGGGCGGCCATCGGCCGATTGCGATGGAACTCGCGCGCGCCGTGTCGCCTGACCAGGCGATCGTCGTCATGCCCGGCGGCAGCGGTGGGGCGCTGGAGGTCCGCCAGGTGCT
>JAAYJW010000204.1 GCA_012522765.1 candidate division WS1 bacterium
GCGGGGCCGCACAGCTTGACTACAGGGGCGTGATTCGGTATAATGTATACACACGACAGGCCATCGCTGGACGCGTAGAGAGCCGCGCCACCGTAGGCCTTCTGGTCCCCCGGATACTACCGCTGTCCCGGGTCAGATTGAGGACATCGGATTCTGATGAGGCAGCATCTGCAGCCGGCGCCGGAGAGGGCGTCAGACACCGCAAGTGTTGGTGATCGGGACAGGCTGTAATGAGGTAGCTCTTCGATCCTCACCACCTGCCACGGCTCGGTCCAACCGCCGCATTCGGCTCTCCTCTCCGCCCCGACATCTCGCGCAGCGAGCCATAGATTCTGCTCGCTCAAACCACGCGCCGGTAAAGCTTGAAGGAGCCCATAGATGGCGAAGAACACCCGAGACTACACGGCAAAATCCATCCAGGTCATCAAAGGTCTCGAGGCGGTGCGGCGCCGACCCGCGATGTACATCGGCTCGACCAGTGAGCGCGGGCTGCATCACATCCTCTATGAGGTAGTGGACAACTCCATTGACGAGGCTTTCGCCGAAGCCTGCGACCAGATAGACATCATCATCCATGAGGACGGCAGCGCATCCGTGTCCGACAACGGCTCCGGTATTCCCGTTGATGAGCACCCCACGGAGAAGCGTCCTGCAGTTGAAGTCGTCCTGACCATGCTCCATGCGGGTGGCAAGTTCGACTCAGCCTCTTACAAGGTCTCCGGCGGCCTCCACGGCGTCGGTGTCTCATGTACCAATGCCCTGAGCGAGTGGCTGGAGGTCGAGGTAGTTCGCGACGGCCAGCGACACTGGCAGCGCTACGAGCGTGGGATACCTGTCACGCCGCTTGAGGTCAAGGGGAAGGCGAAGGGTTCGGGCACCACTATCCGCTTCAAGCCCGACCCGGAGATCTTCACGGTCACCGACCTCGACTTCGACACCATCGCCAACCGCCTCCGCGAGCTATCGTTCCTCGCGGCTGGCGTGAAGATCACCCTCACTGACGAGCGCGAGGACAAGCGCGACGAGGAGGGCGAGCCCCACCGGGCGGTCTACCTGCACAAGGGCGGGATCGCGGAGTACGTCGAGTTCCTCAATGAGGGCAAGGACGTCATCCACAAGCCCATCTACTTCGTCCGCGAACTCGAAGACACCGAAGTCGCGATCGCGATGCAGTACCATAACGGTGTGCACGAGAACATCCTGTCCTACGTCAACGCTATCCACACCGCTGAGGGCGGGACGCACCTGTCGGGCTTCAAGACCGCCGTAACGCGCGTGGTGAACAACTACGCTCAGGAGAGCGGGCTGCGCAAGGAGAAGGAGCGCAACTTCACCGGCGATGAGGTGCGGGAGGGTATGACCGCGGTCATCTCCCTCAAGCACTTGGACCCGCAGTTCGAGGGGCAAACGAAGACGAAGCTGGGCAACTCCGAAGTTGAGGGCGTGGTGTACTCGGTCGTCTACGAGATGCTCACGCAGTACATGGCCGAGAACCCGACGGATGCCAAGCGCATCGTGCGCAACTGCGTGACGGCGGCTCGTGCCAATGACGCGGCGCGCAGGGCCGCGGAGGCTACCCGCAAGACCGCCCTGTCCTCCAGCGGACTGCCCGGTAAGCTCGCCGACTGCGCCTCGCGCGACCCGCAGGAGTGTGAGCTGTTCATCGTTGAGGGTGACTCCGCGGGAGGGAACGCCAAGCAGGCACGTAACGCCCGCAACCAGGCGATCCTGCCTCTGCGCGGCGTCATCATCAACGTCGAGAAGAACCGCCTCGACAAGATACTCGACAACGCCGAGATCCAGGCAATGATCACCGCGCTTGGGGCGGGCTTCTCGCTCAACGGCAGCGGCAACGGTGAAGAGGACGCCGAGCATGAGAACGGCGAGGCCTCGAGCAAGTTTGACCTGTCCCGACTGCGCTACCACAAGATCATCATCCTTGCGGACGCGGACGTGGACGGCTCGCATATCCGCACCCTGATCCTCACATTCTTCTACCGCTACATGCAGCCGCTGATCCGCGAGGGCTACCTGTACATCGCCCAGCCACCGCTCTACCGCGTGAAGGCCGGTTCGAAGACCTACTACGCCCTCGACGACGCGGACCTTGAGCGGCTGCGCGCGGAATTGGGCCGCCGCCGGCTCACGGTGAACTACTTCAAGGGCCTCTCGGAGATGGACGCGATGGACCTCGCGGACACCACGATGGACCCGGACCACCGGGTCCTGCGCCAGGTGAACATCGAGGACGCCGTCGAGGCCGACAAGATGATCAGCACGCTGATGGGCAACATGGTGGCGCCGCGGAGGGACTTCATCCGCGCCCACGCCGCCGA
>JAAYJW010000205.1 GCA_012522765.1 candidate division WS1 bacterium
GACGCGGTGGGGCAGATCTTCCTGTTCTACACGCGCGGTGGCGACGTCATGATGCAGAAGCGCGCGGGGCTGCCGGCCGAATGGCAGCCCGAGCAGCGGATCACCGAGGGCAGCGATGCTGCGGAGCCATGGGCGGGTAAGAGCGCCTGTGGCGAACTGACGGTGGTCTGCTCGAGGCGCGGCGGGCGGCTGAGTGTGCTGCGCTCGCTGAACGACGGGCGGACGTGGGAGGAGGTGCGCTGATGGCGACGATCGAGGGGCTCTCGCATGCGATGGCGTTCGAGTTCAACGGGCTGCTGTATGTCATCGGCTACCGCGCGGGCGGGCAGTATCTGCGCCGGAGCGCGGACGGTGGAGCGACGTGGTTGAAGTTCGCGGACGATAGCGAGGAAAAGCTGGTCGCGATGCCGGCTGATGAGCAGCGCGTGGGGTTTGTGAAGATGGGCAGCCAGGGTCGGGCGCTGCTCGTGGCGGTGAGCCGGCATCCGGTGATCGACGTGTATGTGTCGGTGGATGACGGGGAGAGTTGGGAGTGCGAGGGGTAGGGGGAGCTAAGTCGGCGGTGGTGCGAAGAGAATGGTGTTGGGCGAACGTGTCCAGGCGAGGGCGCCTGGACTCCGGGGGGTGTGTGCGGAGGGAGGGTCGACGCCCGATGGGCAGGCGATTCCGTGGCGCGGACACTCCTGTCCGCGCGTTGTGCTGTACTGACGCGGATTGCGAACGGCCCGCGGGCGAGGGCGCCCGTGGCACATGACAGAAGTGAGGCTATCACTGGCGACGGCACAGGTCGGCACGGGGGCCGACCTCTCCAACGGCTTACGACAGCGACGGCAATGGCCGACGCGACGGTCGGCGGCAGACGGCGGATGACGTGCGAGGAGGCAGAGCATGGCGATACGAGTGGCTCCGGTCGCAGAAGTGAAGCTCAATGCGGCGGGGCAGCGCTATCAGGCGAAGTACGATGGCTTCGCGCAGACGGACCTCGTTGCACCGCTGCTCGAGAGCGGGGTGGCGCAGAGTAACTACGTTGACTGGCAGGGGCAGGCGGGCGGGACCGCGCAGCACACCGCTGCGCGAGTGGTGGCACGGGGCAGCCTCAACGCGGTCATCGCAAGGCCGTTCCTCGACCTCTCGCAGTCGCTGGGCCTCGGGCACTTCCAGCCGATTGCAGGAACGTGGCAGGCGCTCAAAGGGATCGGGCTGCCGTCGGAGGTGAAGCTCTATCAGTCGGACGGGAGCACGGACCTGCTGACGAGCATCGAGAGTCGCTTCGACCTGCCGCACAACCCGGTCATCTGCCTGTCACTCTACCGCGCCGAACCGGCGCCGGAGCATGACTGGCTGGCGCATCTGCCACGCACCGAGATCCACTTCGGCGTCGCCGGGCGGGAGAACTGGGCGCTGGTGCTGCCCTACGCCGGGCCCATGTTCCTGATGTACAACGACCCCGACGACGGCTGGAAGCGCGTGACCGAGACCGAGCGGAGTGTGCGCGTCCCGACGCTGGAGGGCTTCGGCGCCGGACAGCGGATGCTGCTGTGGATCGCCTGCATCCGCGACCGGATAGTCATGTCCACCGACGGCTTCGCGGATGACGTCTGGATCTACGAGCAGCCGGGGATGAAGCTGCGGATCCCCGGCGGCAAGCTGCGGGTGGACCACGTAGGCGGGCAGTGGATGCTCTCCATGTTCCCGATCTCCATGCCGACGGCGGTGCTCGATGGACCACCGATCGAGGCGGGCTACGACACACAGGAGAGCACCGGCGAGACCTTCGTGCTGCTGCAGCGGCGGCCGGTGGTGGACAACGATGATAACGTGCTCGCGCAGGCGACGGCGGTTGACACCACGGACACGCGCGGCGATCTGACGCTCACCCAGCGGGCATGGCGGGCGACGATTGCGCCCCACACATTCTCTCAGGCGAACGTCGGCACTGATCCGGAGACGGGGGAACCGGTCGGCTTCACCACGCAGGTCTCCCCTGAGCTTTACAGCGTGCAGATCGGGCAATACGCCGAAGTGAGCGACAACGGTGCGCCGCTGAGCGAGGATGTCGCGGAGGATCTGCAGGCGCTGGAGAGCGATCATTCGGACGGGATGCGCGCGGGGCTGTGCGAGCTTGAGGTGGACAACCAGCTCGGGCGCTACACGCAGATCGAGGAGCATCGGCGGGTTGACGTGAGCCTCGGCTGGGAGATGTCTGACGATAGCGTGGAGCTTGCGCCGGTGCTGTCGGGCTACATCGTGGAGCCGCCACCGCAGACAGAGGAGGGTGGGGAGAGTGAGCTTGCACTGACGCTGCTCGACCCGATGATCCGGCTGCGGGATGAGAAGTGCGATGGGCGCTGCCCGACCTTCGACGGCTGGGCAGTGCGCGATGTCTTCGAGTGGGTGCTCGACCGCTGCGGCTTCGGGCGCGATGAGCAGGTGCTCGAGGAGACCGGGACGGTGCTGAGCGCGGGGCAGCCGGAGGAGCCGCTGTGGGCGCCGAAGATGGGGCAACCGTGGCTGGAGTTTCTGCGCGAGGTGGCGGCCTTCGACTACGGCGCGGGCATCTTCTTCGACGAGACCGGGCGCGTGGTGAAAGCCTGCAGGCACTGCCGGACGGCGCGGACTGCGCTGGATGTCTCGCAACATGACGGCAGCGCGACCGGGGCCTGCCCGAGCACGGTTGCCTGGGAGCTTTATACGCGCGGCTCGGAGGCGTCCGCGCCTGGCGCGGCGGGGGAGATCCTGCGCCTGCGGCGGCCGAGACTGACGCTCTCAGCGCAGCGCGACTACGCGAACTACGTGATGGTGACGGGCGTAGGGGCGGACGGGAGGCCGGTGAGCGCGACGGCCTGCGATGAGGCATCGCTATATGACGCGACCAGCGACCGCTACGTCGGCTGGCGGAAGATGCACGTGGAGAGTGACGTCGGCTGCATGACTCAGGAAGAGGCGGAGCGGCTGTGCGCGGATCGGTTCGCGGAACTTTCCGGCCGGCCCGAGCACATCGAGATCGTGACGCCGCTGCTACCGGAGGTGCGGATCGGGCAGGTGATCAGCGTGGCAGGCGGCGAGAGTGTCGGCGCCGATGGCCAGCGCTACCGCGTAACGGCGGTGCGGCACTGGATGGACCGGCGCAGGTGCAGCGCGGATGCGGCGGCGACGAAGATACGGGCGAAGTGGGTTGGGTGACGGCGAGACGGCGGGGTACAAGCCCCCGCCCTACAACGACATCGGCGGGGGTGAGGCGGATGGATGATGCGACGGCGGTGGCGGCGGTGGCGGAGATGCTCGGGAGGGCGTGGCCGTTCCTGCGCTGCACGGCCGCGGGAGTGCTCGGGGCGCTGGCGAACGTGGCGCTGGAGGATGAGACCGTGGTGCTGCCGCGGCTCTACGGCACGCGGCTATACCTGGGGTTCGTGGGCAACCTCATCGTCTCCGTGACGATGGCGCACGTGGTGGATCACGACTTCCCGACAGCGTTCTTCGCGGCAGTCTGCGGTACGACTACGCTGCGGACCTTCAAGATGAGGATCGAGAGCGCATTCGAACACGAGCGAAAGGGGGTCGGTGGCGATGACGCCGACTGAGATTGTGCTGGCGCAGGTGCTGGCGGGCGCCTGCGAGGCGATGTTCCTCGGCGGCGCTGTGTGGGTCTGGCGGGCGCTGATGGAGATGGGCGTGAACGGGCCCTGCCAACTCGGGATCGGGCTGCTGGTGGCGCTGCGGCTCAGTGCCGCGACATCGGCGCTCGGCACGGGAGGCCTGCCTCCGCTGGACCTGACGTGGCTGGTTGGCGCGGCGTTCAGCTTCCTGTTTCTCTACACGCTCTACCACATGGGCGTGCTGATCGCGGCGTGCAGGAGGTAACCGCAGCAACGGCAGCAACGACAGCAACAGCAGCAACGACAGCAACAGCAGCAACGACAGCAACAGCAGCAACGACAGCAACAGCAGCAACGACAGCAACAGCAGCAACGACAGCAACA
>JAAYJW010000206.1 GCA_012522765.1 candidate division WS1 bacterium
ATGATGGACGCGCACAAGGCGATCCACGGCACTGAGGCGATCTTCGCCTGCTGGGAGTCGGCCCGTCAGCGGGCGCGTGTGGCGGTGCCAATCGAGGCTGAGGATAACGCACTGGTCGCGATGGTGGAGTCGGGCGAACTCAACCCGACGCCCGAGGCCGACGCCGCCACATCGTGATCTCGCGCTGAGATCTGCTACTCGACGCCGCCGTGCTCCCGGAGGAGCGCGGCGGTGTCTTCATGTTCATACTCCACGGCAATGCGCAACGGTGTGCCACCGTCCTCTGCGCGCGCATTCACGTTCGCGCCCGCGTCCAGCAGAGCCTGCGCAGCCGCAGTGTGGCCGTAGGTCGCCGCTCGGTACAGCGGCGTACATCCCGCGGCACCAGGCGCGTCTACGTTCGCGCCACGTTCACGGAGCCACCGTACAGCCTCGATGCTCCCGCCCACGTATGCCATGTGCAGGAGCGTGCGGCCGCCGGGGCCAGGGGCGTTGACGTCGGCGCCACGCTCGATGAACAGCGAGAGGCGCTCCAAGTGGCCGAGGTACGCGGTGACGTGGAGGGTCCGCTCAGCGCCTGCATTCAGCAGGACCTGCAGCGCGTCGTCACGCCCGCGCATCGCAGCGTAGTCGGCTGCGGTCCAGCCCTCGTCAGTGGTGAGCGTGATGTCCGCCCCGCGCTCAAGCAGCAGCCGCACCACGTCTGCGCATCCGATCGACGCTGCGCTGTGCAGCGCCGTGGCTCCCTTGCGTCGGGCGTTGACCTCGGCACCCTCATCCAGCAGCAGGCGCACGGCCTCCGCCTCGCCGGCGTACGCCGCACGCTGAAGCGCAGAGCCGTCCCTGCTCTCCGCGTTCGGGTCGGCGCCCAACTCGATCAGCGCGCGCATCATTGCCAGGTCGCCACGCACTCCCGCGAGTGAGAGCGGCCGGCGGCCGTAGGAGGCGGGGCGATCGACCTCCGCCCCCTGCGCGATGAGGTAGCGCGCCAACTCCACGTTGCCCGAACCCACCGCCGCCTCCAGCAGCGTGCCGTCGTACGGCCGGAAGGTTGCGTGCACGTCCGCGCCACGCTCCACCAGCAGCCGCGCGATGCGGAGATCCCCCGCCTTGCAGGCGAAGTAGAGGGCGTTGCGGTCGAGGTGATCTCCATCGGCGACCACGGCGCCCGCATCCAGCAGCGCCCGCACGACCTCCAGGTGGCCGCCTTCTGCCGCGACGATCAGAGGCGTGCCGGAAATGCCGAGGCCGGGCCACGTCTGCGGGGCCTCATTCGGGTCGGCACCAGCGGCGATCAGCGCGCGCGTCAGCTCCGAGATGCCCCGGCCAACCGCAAGGTGCAGGGACGTGTGCTCACTCGCTTCGCTTAGGCCCTCTGCGGCGAGCAGTTCCAGCGCCCGCGTCTCGTCGCCGAGCAGGATCGCGTCATTGAGCGTCGGCACGGCTCCGGCATCGAGCAGCGACTGCGCGATCGCGTCGTGGCCCTTCGCGGCGGCGATGCCGAGCGCGGTGACGCCGGCGCGGGTCTCAAGCGTAAGATCGGCGCCGCGCTCGATCAGCAGCGCGACCAGGTCCGCGTGGCCGAGTTCCGCTGCCCAGTGGAGGGGGGTAGCCGGATGGTGCTGCACTGGCCCCTCCTTAGGCGGGTAGGTTGCGACCGCGTTGATCTCCGCGCCCGCGTCAAGCAGCAGCGCCGCGGTGTCCGCGCGCCCGCCAATGGCCGCGTAGTGCAGCGGCGTGAAGCCGGCCCAGACCGCGGCGTTCGGGTCGGCGTCATTCGCGAGGAGTGTGGCGACAATCTGCGCGTGGCCCGCGCGCGCTGCCTCAAACAGTGGGCGCTCGAAGCCGCGCGGCGCATGTAAGTCCGCCCCCCCGGCAATCAGTAGATCGACGAGATCCGCGTAGCCTCGCTCCGCGGCGAGACTAAGGGCGGTGTCCACCCGGAAGTACTCATTGAAAGTGCGGTCGCTGGTGGCGTCGAGGTCGGCTCCGGCGTCTATGAGCGCGCGGGCGATGTCGAGGTGGCCGCGGATGATGGCCCAGTGCAGCGCCGGGCGGCCTTCCTGCCCGAGCGCACTCGGATCGGCACCGTCCGCGAGCATCTGACGCACCCGCTCCACGTCTCCGGTCATGACGGCGGCGGGCAGCGTCCACTGCGCGCCCGCGTCGAGGAGCGCATTCATCGCTGCGGCATGACCGGCGGCGAGTGCCGACTCCATCGGCGGATTGCCGAGGCCGCCGGCAGAGTTGACGTCCGTTCCGTGTTCGACGAGGAGAGCGATCAGCGCGAGGTCGCCATTCTCCGCCGCGTAGTGCAGAGGCGTGCTCCCGTGCCTCGTCACTGCGTCTGCCTCTGCCCCCGCCGCGAGAAGTACGCGCGCGGCCTCGGTGCGCGATTTACGCGTCGCGAGGTGGAGCGGAGTCTCCTCGTCGCGCGTAGTGGCCTCGATTTCGGCGCCCGCGCTGAGGAGCATCTGCGCGATCTCCGCGTGCCCCTCCCACGCGGCGGAGTGCAGAGGTCGCCAGCGGTTGTGCGGCTCGGCCTCGGCCTCGACATCGGCGCCTCGGTCAAGCAGCAGGCGGGCAATATCCGAGTGCCCGCGGTGCGCGGCGATGCGGAGTGGTGTGCCGCGGAGGCCGTTATGCCAGAGGTTGGCATGACCGTCCCCGGGCGCACCGCGCTCAAGCAGCCACGTAACGAGGTCGCTGTCGCCACCGTAGACGGCCGCCCCGAAGAGCGACCAGTCCTCGCCTGAAGCGTCCTCCACCGACGCCCCGGCCTCAACGAGCAGGTGGAAGATCTCGGTGCGGCCCTCAATAGCGGCGAAGTATAGCGCGGGCGGGCCATCCTCAGCACGCGAGTTGGGATTGGCTCCACCGTCGAGGAGCGCGCGGACGGTGTCGGCGTCCCCGGCGCGGACTGACTGCAAGAGGTCGGCCGAAGACGCTCCCGCGACGAGCAGCATCAGCGCGACTGCGGCGAATCTGACGGAGGTCATGTAACTCACTCCCGCGACTGCCATGAACTACTTTACTAATTATTGACACGCGGGGGGGGAGGATTCAAAAGATTTACGGCAGCGCCCCGGGAATCTTTTGCAGCAGGCGCTCCAGCGCCTCCGGATTGTACGAGACCAGCGGCGGGACGTCGCCGCCTGACTCGAACCACACCACCACGTCATCGAAGGGCATCCCCTCCGCGGGGGCGAGGCGGAAGGACCACACGCGCCCATCCTGCCCTGCCTCTACCTGCGCCTGCACGCGCGTCGGGCGGTCGAACTGATCGGCCATCTCCGCCGCCACCTTCCCGTCGGGGTCAATGATGCGGAATGTCGCGCCCTCGCGGGGGCTGCTGGCGAGGACAAACGGCCTGACGCGCCTGACGCCCTCGGGCACGTAGAAGTACATCGCGCGGGCATCGCCGCAGGTATGCAGGTGCGCGTGCTCGCTGCTCACGATGCCGTAGCAGTCATCGGCGAGCGCGGTCGAACCACCCGCGGGCGCCAGCGAGTACCAGTTGCGGCCGCCGGTCAGTCGTGCGATGTTGAGGCCGCTCTCGCGCGGTATGTAGCGCACCGTCACGGTGCTCGCCTCGGGGCGGCCCTCGGCGATGATCGCTCCGTCCATGTCATACGCGCGCCACGACATCGGGGCCGGGTCGGCGGTGCCCGAGCCCTGCGGCGTCATCGTGAAGGCGACCTCCGCTCCCGCCTGCACCTCGTAGATGATGAAGTGGGTCTCGCGCAGCCAGACATCCGCCGCTGATGCGCAGGCGGCGGTGATGAGCAGCAGGACCAGCGTGGCCTCAGTTAATCGCGATCGCCGCATATACCTCAATCCTCGGGAGCGTGAATGAGAGCGTGCGGCCGTCCTGCGCGAACTTGAGCGCCAGCGGCTCATCCGCCGCCGGGTCATGCGCCACCACCGACTGCGCCCGCATCCCAACCGGCAGCCGCAGGCTCAGGCGCAGGTCGCGGATCTCCTCCGGCGGCTCGACCTCCGTCTGATGCAGCTTCGTGCCGTAGTTGACCGCATGCAGCACGATGCGCGGATCGGCAGCGCCCTCGCCGCGGATGAAGCAGTTGATCTTCAGCGCGCGCGGGTCCCACTCACCCGGCTCGACGGCACTCAGGTCGCGGCCCGCAAGCATCTCCGCGGCATCAACGAAGCCCACCGCGGGTGCCTCAGAAGCGCAGTGGAGAACCTGCCCCTCGCCGAGCGCCTTCGCTGCACCGGGCGTGGCGGTCAGGGCAGTGACCGCCTCGCGCTGCACGTTGCGGCAGAGGGTGTCATATCGAGCGAAGTCGTCGCCGCAGACGATCAGCTTTCCGCCGGCGCGAACCCACGCGGCCAGCGCCTCAGCCACCTCATCGGCGACATAGCGCGTCCCCGCCGGGACGATGATGACCTCGTAACGGTCGAGTCGATCACGTGAGAATGTCTGCTCCACGATCAGGTCGAAGGGCACCTGCGCGGTCAGCAGTTCCGTCGCGACGGTGTCGGTTGTTCGCTTTACATCATGACCACGTTGGTAGAAGTACTGCTGCGCGAAGAAGACCACTGCCACCTGCGCGTAGCAGTCGTAGCCCTCGTACAGGTCGGCGTGTTCGGCCACAAAGCCCCGGTAGCGCGCGAGGTGGCCGCGATCGTCCCACTCGTCCTGCGTGTTCTTCGCGCCGCCGCCTCCGAAGGCGCAGGCTTCGGCGAGATTTACCCGCAGTGACTGCAGGTTCATGCGGAGGAATTCGGCGCGTGAGTGCTCGCCGAAGAGGTAGGGCCGGGTGGTCATCGTGACGCGCAGTCCCGATCGCGTCGCCTGAGTCGTTTTGTACTTCAGCGCGTTGTCATTGTACTCGCGGAAGACGAGGTCGCCGATCAGTGGGACCTCGACCATCCCCGAGTGCCCCCCGTACTCGCGCCCGTTCTCCTCCGACTGGATAAAGCTTGCGATGCGCGCGACGTCCTGTATCTCCTGTGCCGATCCCCACCAGCTTCCGGGGTTCGGGAACATGTAGAAGGGCGCTCGGGTCTCCTGAGCGTGATCGCGGAGCATCGTCAGGAACTCCACGTTGCTGTCCACCCAAAAGCGACAGCTTTCGTACCACAGCAGGCCGCTGCCCCCCGTGGCGAGGCGGATATCTGCGGGCGACTCAAAGCCGAGGAGTTCGCGAAGCTCCGCTGCGGTGTACTTCTGCTCCATTCGCTCGCGGAAAGCCGCCTGGCAGACGTCGCACTGGCACATGTTCCGCGCGTTGTTGTCGAGGTAGCAGCCGTCATAGCCGCAGGCCGCGATCAGCCGCACGACGTTGCGCATGTGCTGTCGCCACCCGGGCTGATTCACACAGGCGGCATAGCGCCGATTAGGCTCGTAGCGCGGGTCTTCGTAGGGGTAGGTTAGCTGCAGCGAGCCATCCGCATTGCGGCGCATCCACTCCATCGGGTCGGGAGGCTTCGGGCCGAGGTCCCAGTCATCGGCATACTCATCCCAGTGGTCGTAGAACTCCCAGAAGCCGATGCGGGTGTCATGGCGGCCGAAGATCGTCTTCGTGCAGATGTAGGGCATGACGATCTCCACGCCCGCCTCATGCAGCGCGCTCACCATCGTGGTCAACTGCTGCTGCTTTGCGACCATCTCCTCCGACGAGATGCGCACACCATGCGGCGGCCGAGTGCAGGCAACGTTCTCGCCGCCGATGCCGATCACAGGCCCGAGCGAATGATGCAGCACAAGGTCCTTGCCGACCACCAGCAACTCCGGCGTGTTGCCGCGAATGTAGTCGAGGAACTCCGGGCTGGTCAGGTGGTCGTCTGAGTAGTCGCGAATGTAGGTCATCGGCGCAAGCGTGGGCCGGTCGTAGCTCACTTGCGCCATCGCGACCGCGGCTGTGCAGAGCGTCAGGGAGACAAGCAGTCCTCGCATGGAAGATACTCCTGCAGTCGAATATCGGCCACGCTGCCGTTCCACGCGTGGCTTCGCCATCCCTCCACCTCTGCTGCGCTTTAGCGGGTGGAGGTCTTCACGTCACCGGCGGCGTATCATACTCCTGTGGCGCGCGGCCCGAATCGACCCGAAGGAGTGCATGATGATCTTCCGACTGCGTATCCTCCTGATGATGATCTGCCTCATGGGCGCTGCTGCTGCAGCCTCGGCGCAGGAGCCTCCGATCGTTCGCTACACCACCTGGATGATGGTGCCGCCGACGACCATCGAGATCGAATCGAGGCCCTACGGCAGCATCCACGATGACTTCACCTACCGCGATCAGCCCACCTGGACCGTGCTCAATCTTGACGGTGAGGTCGTGCAGCGAGTGGATGGCAAGCTCGGTGTAAGCACCACGGTCACCGTCACGGGCGGGCAACCGGCGCTGCTGCGCCTCACACCCGGCAGCAACTACGCGGTGCCGCAACCGGCCTCGGAGAGCTACTGGTACATCGCGACCTCCGAGGCCCCGATGAACGTGGTCGGCGGCTTCGAAGCGCTCTACTTCTACCTTCCGCCAGGCCTGAGCGGTGGCAGCATCCTCGCCCATGCCTTCTCGGTTGGTGAGGCCGGACGGCTGGTCGTGTCTGCTCTTGATGGCCGGGAGATCGCATCGTATGAGAGCGACTTCAACGAGCCTGAGGCGATGGCTTTCTCACTGCCTGAGACGAACAGCGACGGAGTGGTGCTGAAGCTCGCGCTGGTCAAGCCGCAGAATCCCGACTGGAGCGTGGATGACGCCGCGGTCTGGCTGGGGCCGGAGATACCCGGTTTGCTTGCGCCGACCCCTGAAGCCGCGCTGGAGGTCCGCAGCATTGCGCCGCTTGTCGGCATAGACACCGACTGGACGCCGGTGCTGGACTTCGAGGATGGCGCGAACCCCTTCGCCACCATCCAATGGTCGAAGTTGGTGCCGGAGGATGCCGCGCTGCCCGCGCGCGATGTCTCGGTCAGCGACGAGCAGGCCTTCGGCGGGGAGCGGGCGCTGCGGGTGGAGATGCGTTTCCCGGAGAACTACGAGGAGGCATGGCAGGAACTGAAGCTTTTCACGCGGCCGCTGCCGGTCGAGGGACTGCGAAAGGTGCGCTTCTTCCTCTACGGCGACAACTCCGGCCGCGCGCTCAAGGTGCGGGTGCGCGATGCCAGCCAGGAGCATCACTACTTTGACGCCGGGACGATTGACTGGACCGGCTGGAAAGCCGTTGTCGCCGATTTTGAGAGCGCCACGATGACCGTCTCCGGCGGCGATGAGAACAAGCGCATTGACGGACCGACGGTCAATGTCGTGCTGCAGATAACGCACACCGCCGAGATGCCGCTTGAGTCCGTGCTCTACGTTGATGATCTCTCAGTGCAGACGGGAGCGAAGCAATGAAGCGCTTCATGATCGCAGTGGTACTGACAACTATCCTCGCGGCGCCGGTGCTTGCCACGCGTGAACCGACGCTGCCGCCGGTCTACTACCTGATTGACTACGGTCAGGGGCATTTGGACAATCCAGACTATGTTGAGTGGATCGCCGAACTGCCGCCGCAGCTACTGCACTTCGGCAAAGACGTGCCGATGACGCACATCTACGGTCCGATTCAGGCCGTGGGCGGGGAGAACCAGGCGCACGGGCGCAACCGGGAGGACATCCGCCGCCTCACACCCGCTGAGGTCCGGGAGCGCATTGAGACGCTCCAGCGGATGAACGAGGCACTGCGGGGTGCGGGAGTCGAGATGGTGATGCCCTACACGTCCTCGATCACCTTCGCAGGACATCCCGAGACGCGCGAGGGCCTCTTCGACTTCTACGATCACTGGGAGGAATATGCGGAGTTCGGCCTCGGCCCGAAGCCCGCGAGCCCGCCGAACGAGTGGCCCGCGATCAAGGCCGATGGAAGCCTGCACACCTTCGGCAAGGAGCTTCAGCCGGAGTATTACGCCGGTCTCTACCGCTATGTCGCGGCAATCACTCACCCCGATTGGCGCGACTGGCTGGTGGATGTGCATCGCCTGGTGGCGGCAGCCGGCTACGATGGCGCCTTCCCGGATAACACCAGCCCGATCAATGACTACTCGATCCATGCGCAAGAGGCCTTCAGGGACTACCTTAGTGAGAAGTTCAGCGCCGCCGAGATCAGCGAACTCTTCGGTGTGCGGGATGTCGCTGAGGTGACGCTGCCCGCGGAGAACGAGGGTGTTGCGTGGGTTGAGGCGCAGCGATTCTGGCGCGTAAGCCTTGGCCAGCACGCCAACGCCATGCGCGCTGGCGGCAGGCAGGTGAACCCGGACTTCAGGCTCTTCCCGAACCTCGGCGGCCCAACGCACGTGGCCGAGTACATGGTGGGCAACGCGGACTTCTACATGGCCGAGGGCGGGCGTGGCTTCGAGGGCGCGGGCTGCGGCGTCCAGCGGGTCATCGGCGACATCGCCTACCGCGAGGCGCATGACAATATCATCGAGTACGTCTACGGCCGTGATCTCCCGAGCGACCTCGGAACGATGCTGCTCAAGCTCGGGCGCGGGGCGGACTCGCGCAAGCTCGTTCTGGCGGAGGCGGCGGCATTCGGCACCGCCTCGTACAACGGCGTGCGCCCGAGCAGCCGTGAAGTACAGGCGCCCTACATCCGCTTCCTGCTGGAGAATGCCGACGCCTACGATCGGAAGATCTCGGCAGCCCGCGTTGCCATGCTCTTCTTCCCGATGCGTGACTTCTACCGCACCGCCAACTCCGTGTCACGGCACACGCAGACCGCACGGCGCATCTTCGAACGCCTCAACGAACTCCAGGCGCCCTGCGACCTCTTCTCCGAGACAGGCCTTGAGGCCGACGTGCTGGCGACCTACGACGTGCTGATCGCGCCGGAGATGGAGTATCTCTCCGATGATCACCTCGCGGTCATGCGCGGCTTCGTCGAAAGCGGCGGCACGCTGATCGCAGTGGGTGAGTTCGCGACGCATGACGAGGTGATGCGGGAACGAGGCGGCATTCAGTGGTTACCTGCACCCGACGAGACGCAGCGTGTCGGAGCAGGCACCATCATCCGCCGGGAGCTTCTGCCCACACAGACCGAGATCCTGGAACTGCTCGCGCCGGTGGGGGAGACGCGGGTGGTCGTTGACGAGACGAAGGACGTGCATCCGCTGCTGCGCTCGTCATGCTACGCAGATGACAGCGAGGTCGTGGTGCATCTGCTGAATTACTCGATCCCGATTGAGGTCGGGGCCGGCGAGACCGTGCCGCGGGAGAATGTTCGTGTTCGGGCGCCGCTGCCCGAAGGCGCACAGGTGGCGCGTGTCGAATGCATCGCGCCGGAGATGGAGAGCTTCGCGCCGCAGTTCGGGGTGCGCGACGGCGCCTGCTGGTTCACGGTGCCGGAGGTGCCGATCTACGTGGTGGCGAGAGTGGTACTCGAGTAGGCGGAGACGGCGGCCCCTTCCCCTTGGTCCCAACGGCCGCGCCTGCCGTGTGGGGCCCAGCCCACAGAGTAACGCGCTGAGCGCGTAGCATAGAGACTGGAACAGCAACGTGGAGACGGAGGAACTACTGATGGCAGATCGTCGGCCGAACATACTGATGATGGTCGCCGATACGCAGCGCGCGCAGAACCTGCACTGCTACGGCTATGAGAAGGAGACTTCGCCCACCTGGGACGCTATCGCCGCGGAGGGCTTGCTCTGCGAGCAGAACATCTCGCCCGGCATCTGGAGCCTGCCCGGCTACGCCTCGATGTTCACCGGCGTCCATGTCGCCACCCATCGCGGCGATGCCGACCACGAGTACGTCGCGCGGGGCCTGCCTACACTTGCCGAGACGCTCGGCGGCGCGGGCTATCAGACCTGCGGGCTGATGCCCAACACCTGGGGCTCGGGCCCCGTCGGGCTTGATAAGGGCTTCGAGGTCTACGTGGACTGGGGCATCAGCCGCAATGATCCGCCGGTGCGCGGTTGGGACATGCCGAAGGACGAGATCGGTGGCGATGCCGGGCGCATCGAGACCCTCGGCCGCTGGCTCGATGATCGCGATGAAAGCCGACCGTTCTTTCTTTTCACCATCTTCGGCGACCCGCACGCCACCTACAATCCGCCGCTGCACTTTCGCGAGCAGTTCCTGCCCGATGACGTGACCGACGAGGAGCTTCAGGTGGTCCTCGATGAGCAGGACGTCATCGCAATGCAGGCGGGAGAGCTCACCTTCGACGAGCGCCAGTGGGAGATACTCTTCGCGCTCAATGACGCCTGTGTGCGCAGCGCCGATGAGAAGTTCCGCCAGTGCATCGAGCACCTGAAGACTCGTGGGCTCTTCGATGATACCGTCATTATCCTCACCTCCGATCACGGTGACGTGATGGGCGACCGGCCGCCGTGGTGGGGACATCTCGGAGAGATCTGCGACTCGCTGATCCACGTCCCGCTGGTGATGCGCTATCCGGAGGCCGTGCAGCCTGGAACGCGTGTCTCGGGCATCACGCAAACGCTCGACGTCTTCACCACCTGCTGCGAGATCGCGGGGGCCGAAGTTCCCTCGCCCGCGCGCGAACAGTCACGGAGCCTGATCGCCGCCGCACAGGGCGAGGGCCTGCGGGAGTTCGCGCTGTCGGAGGCCTACAAGCCGGTGCAACTGATGGAGCGCATCCTGCGCCGCTACCCGAGCTTCGATCCGCGTAGTCTGAACCACAGCTTCAAGACGTGGCGCTCGACCACGGAGAAGTATGTCTGGCGCTCGGATGGCACGGACGAGTACTACCGCGTGGATGAGGACCCGTGGAACCGCAACAACCTGATCGAAGAGAACCGTGGCCGTGCGCGCGAGCTTCAGGAGATGATGCTGGAGTACCTGCTCAGCATCCCGCGCAATGAGTTCGGCGACCTGCAGAGCATCTTCCCCGGCAAATCCGCGAAGCCGGAGGTCGCCGCGAAGCTACAGGCGCTCGGGCTCTACCGGAAGGTGCTGGACTGGCCCGATTGGGCACCGCGGTGATCGTGCCGTTGGAGGGACCGCGCGAGGGCAGGTTACCAGGCACTGCACGAGGTCGGCCCGCTACGGTCGCTCTGGTGGGCCGACTTCGCAGACCGCCCAGGAGTCCAGGCGCCCTCGCCTGGACACGTAACGCGCAGCAGCTCACGTCCGCACGGTCGCCGTCGTTGCCCAGCCGTATGGAGCGGGGGGGCTTCAGCCGCTCGGAAAGCTGTAGAGAACAAGATTGGCGCCGCTAAAGCGCCGCCACTCCACACGACCGCGACAACAGCAAGGCTTACAGCAGCCTGACGTTACTCATGAGTTGGATGAACGTGTCCAGGCGAGGGCGCCTGGACTCCCGGTGTGGGGTCGTCGTAGGGCAGGGGCTTGTACCCCGCCGCGCAGTGAGCGCGCCGGGAGGCCGTGAGCCGACGGGAGGTCCCGCGCACCCCTCGCGCGAAGTCACGCCCGCTGACTGTTGCATAGAACCTGCGGATGTTACACCTTCGGAGGAAGGGAGACGCGAATATGCCCCAGGCAAGGAAGCTCGGCTCAGACAACCTGATGGACAGCTCAATCCCGGTGATCGGAGTGTGCGCCACCGGAGACCCGCGCATTGACCAGGACAGCCGCACCCGCGCTCAGAACATCATCCGGCTCACCGCCGATATGCTCTCCGACCGCGTGCAGATGCCAGACGGCACGCAGATCCCGGTGGTCTACTCTGACGTGCTCATTGATGGTGAGCCGCAGGCCGACACCGTGGCCCGGCAGTTCAAGGACGCGGGCGTGAACATCATCGTCTGCGTGCCCGACACATGGGCCTTCCCGCAGCTTTCGCTCATCTCGCTGATCCAGCAGTTCCCTGAGGACACGCCGCTCAACCTCACCTGCGGGAACTCCGGCCCCAAGCCCGGCGTCGTCTTCGTCCATGCCGCCTCCGGCGCAATCTCGCAGTACGGTCGCCTCGTGCATATCAACGTAGGCTCATGGCCGGATGAGGGCCTTGAGCCGCAGATGACCGAGCAGACCGCCGACGACCTGGTTGACTGGGCCTACGCCGCCGTGACCCGCCAGGCGATGAAGGGCCGCCGCGTCGTCATCTTCGGCCACGACTCAATGGGCATGGAGACCGCGCTGCAGCACATCATCCCCACGCGGAAGGTCTTCGGCGTCGAGATCACGCGGCTTGACATGAAGCTGCTCGCGGACATGGTGCGCAAAGGCGCCTATGACAAAGACGAACTGAAGGCGCTGAGGGCGTGGGTTGATAAGAAGGTCGGCGACCGTCTCGAACTGGGCGATGATGCCGAATCCGAGCGCTTCAACCAGTCTCTCGCGATGTACCTGATCGCGCGCGACCTGATGGACGACCTCGGCGCGATTGGCGGCGGCTTCATGAGCCAGCTCGAGTGGGGCTCCGACCCGCGCGGCCTGCCGCTGCCAGTGGCCGACGCGATGGAGTCGCTCTTCAACTCGTCCTTCGACCACAACGGCCCCAAGGCCCCGCTGCCCTACGCCACCGAGGCGGACATGCAGGGCCTGCTGACCATGCTCCCGTTCACATATCTGACCGGTGGCAACCCGCCCCTGTTCATGGACTTCCGCAAGGTCTGGGAGCCGTGGGAGATCCAGCGCCTCGCCGACAGCATGAGCATCTCCTACAGCGACGAGATCTGGGCCCAGCAGGGCTTCGTTGACGGCGACAACTCCGGCAGCGCTTCCTTCGACTGGGCGGGCGTACCCGGCGAAGACCCGGACACGCTCATGTCGCGTGTCACCATGCCGCTGGCCGACCCGGGCTACTTCCCCGGTGGCGGCAACTCGATCACTTTTGTTTCGCCCGGCGGCATCGAGGGCATTGCGGGGCGCATGGCCTACAGCGCGTTGAGCAACGCATTCTCGGTGGTCTGGGACGAGGCGCAGACGGTAGATCTGCCCGAGGAGCTTGCGGATGCGGTCTGCAACACCTCGAACGTCACGTGGCCGCATACGTTCGTGACGCCGAAGTACGCGACCATGGTGGAGTACAAGCAGTTCGCGCCGGCCAACCACTTCCACATGACGTGGGGACTGACGCCCGCGCGGCTGCAGTACTGGATGGATCTCACGAACGTGCTCTCGGCGACGCCATGGGAGGCGCGGCCGGGCTTCATCGAGGGCGTGGATCGCCCTCAGCCGCTGCTCTACGTGATGAACGGCGGCGAGACGCAGACGAAGCTGATGCTGGCACAACGCTAGCGGCAACGGCAAACGGCTTCTTTAACAGGAGCCGGCTGCGCCGGCTACAGGATGGCGCTTCGCGCCAACAGGAAACGGCAACGGCGGTGCACGGCGACGGCTGGAAAGGTGTACGGCAACGACTATAGCTGGAAAGGCGAGGGTGATGCACCGCGACGTCGAAGGACAACTGAGGCGGGAGCAGTATGTCTAGCGCTGCGTGATTTGTCCATGACAGGGGAGCGAGGGTAATGAGGACGAGCATACTGATGGGCGTGGCGCTCATGATCTGCGTTAGCGGATGGGCACAGCCGTTGATCGACTACGTGAACGCGCCGGATGACAGCTTCGACTGGGAGTTCCTGCGCGAGGAGACCGTGCCGGGCGCGAAGGTCATGCAACTGCAAGTCACCTCGCAGACCTGGCGCGATCTCGTGTGGACCCACCGCGTCCAGGTTCTCGTGCCGGATGGCTGCACCGACACCAGCATTGCGCTGATGATCATCACCGGTGGGGCGCCGAACACCGAGCACCTCACGCTGCTCTCCTCGGCCGCCACGATGATCGCCGCGCCGATCGTCATCCTCGGCGACATCCCCAACCAACCGCTCTTCGACGGCCTGCGGGAGGACGCGCTGATCGCGTTGACTTTCAGCAAGTATCTCGAAACAGGCG
>JAAYJW010000207.1 GCA_012522765.1 candidate division WS1 bacterium
CCTTCGGGGTGCGGGCCTCGAACAACTCCTCGATCCGCAGCAGACCGCGAACCGACGTCTCAAGCACCTTCAGCATGTCCTTGATCGCCTTGCGTCGCATGCGGCCGCCGCCGGCCATGTCAAGTGACACGCGACCCTGGTCGATGTCCTCCTGCAGGCTGCGCAGCGCCTGCTGCTTGCGCTTCTTCACGTCGGCAACGCCGGTGATATACTCACCAGCAACACCACCCGTGTGGAAGGTGCGCATCGTGAGCTGAGTGCCGGGCTCACCGATCGACTGAGCGCCGATGATGCCGACCGCAGTGCCGATCTCGACCAGCCGCTGTGTCGCCATGTCGCGCCCGTAGCAGTAGGCGCAGACGCCGCGATCAAGCTCACAGGTCAGCGGCGACCGGATCTTTACCTCTTTGATCCCCGCCGCCGCGACTGCACGGGCGGGAATATCCTCGATCTCCTTACCGCCCTCAACAAGCACCTCACCCGTCTCCGGATGAATGATGTCTTCGGCGGCCCAGCGACCGACGATCCGGTCGTAGATGTCCTGATAGGTCTCTGCATCCTGCGGCGCGTCGACTACCTCGCCGCAGTACTGGCAGACGCCCTTGCGATGATAGTCCACCATCCCGCACGCGGGGCAGTAGATGTCATCAATGTACATCGGCGTCGCGCTGATACCCTCGGTGGTGCCACAGTCGGTGGACTGGATCATCGCGTCCTGCGCCACGTCAACGAGGCGGCGGGTTAGATAACCCGCGTCCGCCGTTCGCAGAGCGGTGTCCGCGAGACCCTTGCGCGCTCCGTGTGTGGACACGAAGTACTCAAGCAGGTTCAGTCCATCGTGCAGGTTGTTCTTAACCGGCAGGTCCTCGATGAGGCGCCCGAACGGGTCGCTCATAAGGCCGCGCATTCCGGTGATCTGTGAGAACTGCGTGATAGATGCACGCGCTCCCGAGGTGATCATCATCCAGATCGGGTTGAAGGTGCCGACACCGCGGAGGATCTCGTCGGAGATCTCCTGCCGGGCCTGCTCCCAGCGCGACAAAACTGAACGCTCGCGCTCGTCGTCGGCGATTACACCCTCGGCCGCCGCACGATTGATGCGATCCACCTCGCGCTCGGCACGGGCGATGATCTTGTCCTTGTCCGTCTCGATCTTCGTGTCGTCCAGACAGATGCTCGTGCCCGAGCGGGTGACGAACTTGAAGCCGAGCGACTTGATGTCGTCGATCAGTTGCGCCGTCCGGTGCTGGCCGTAGCGCTTGTAGCAGTCGCTGACCAGAACGGCAAGCTCCTGCTTCGCGATGTCGTGGTTGTAGAACGGCACGTCGAAGGGCAGGTGGCTGTTGAATACGACGCGACCAACAGTAGTGAGGATGATCTCGCGGACTACTCCGATGCGGAAGTGAGTGTCCACCGCACAGGCGCCATCGAGACAGAGGCTGCCTGCCCTGTACTGCAGCGCCTTGAGCAGCGTCTCCTCTACCTTGGGCGTGGTTTCGCCCGCCTGAGACCCCTCCGTGACCGACTCAACATCCCTGATCTGCCCGCCCTGTACACCATCAACGATATCGCTGGTCAGGACGAATTCCACCATCCGCTCACGCACCGGATGCTCGTGCGTCACGTGATCGGCAACCGTGCGCTCGAAGGCCATCCGCGCCTTCGGAGACAGCTCGATCTCGTTGCCATCCTCATCGGCCGCCTCGACGATGATCTTCGGCAGGCGCGCATCGATGGCCTGGTGCAGGTCGATCTTGCGGTGCGCGTAGGCGTTGATGACCGCCTCGCCGGACTCGAAGCGCTTGCGCTTCTCCTTCGGCGGCGTCTCGCCGCTCTGCTGCGTCATATAGTAGCAGCCAAGCACGATGTCGTACACCGGGTGAGCGATCGGCTCACCGTTGGCCGGCTTGAAAAGGTTCATCGAACCCAGCATCAGCAGCCGCGCTTCGGCCTGTGCGTGAGCCGATAGCGGCACATGCACAGCCATCTGGTCGCCATCAAAGTCGGCATTGAACGCCTGGCAGACCAGCGGGTGAAGCTGGATGGCCTTACCGTCGATCAGCGTGGGCTCGAATGCCTGGATACCCAGACGGTGCAGGGTCGGTGCGCGATTTAGCAGAACCGCCTTGCCGTCGATGACTCGCTCGAGTGAATCCCACACTACGGGGTCCACTCGATCGACCATGCGCTTGGCGGTTTTTATGTTGGTTGTATGACCATGTTCGACAAGGTCATTCATGACGAACGGCTTGAACAACTCCAGCGCCATGACGCGCGGCAGGCCACACTGGTGCAGCTTGAGCTCCGGTCCGACCACGATGACGGAGCGGCCCGAGTAGTCCACGCGCTTACCCAGAAGGTTCTTGCGGAAGCGGCCCTCTTTGCCCTTGAGCATGTCCGAGAGCGACTTGAGCTGCCGCCGGTTGCTGCCCGTCACGGGCCGGCTGCGCCGGTTGTTGTCTATCAGCGCGTCAACGGCCTCCTGCAGCAGTCGCCGCTCGTGGTTCACGATCGACTCGGGGGCGTTGATCTCGATGATCCGCCGCAGACGGTTGTTGCGGTTGATCACGCGCCGGTAAAGGTCATTGAGGTCCGACGTCGCGAAGCGACCACCGTCGAGCTGCACCATCGGGCGCAGCTCCGCCGGCAGGACCGGAAGCACCGTCAGCACCATCCACTCGGGAAGGTTGTGCGAGTTGCGGAACGCCTCGACGACCTTCAGGCGCTTGACCGCACGGGTGCGGCGCGCGCCTCCATGCTCGTCGATCTCCTTGCGGAGCTCCCGCGCCATCTCGTCGAGGTCCACCTGTGCCAGCAGTTCGCGGATGGCCTCCGCACCCAGTCCGGCACGGAAGACGTTACCGAAGTCCTCACCAAGCTGCCGCCCCAGCACCTCGACGAGGTCGAGCAGGTTGCGGTGGTTGAGCTCACTGATGAGCTGCTTCACGCCGAGGCCGTAGAGCGTCTCCAAGCTCTCCTCGAGGTCCTGGATGCGCCGCATCGCGGCCTTCTCCTCGTCCTCGATACCCTTCGAGAGTTGCTCCTCACTGCGAATTCGCGGCATTCGCACAAGGCTCTCGTAGGTGACCTCCTCCTCCTCACCCTCCGCCGGCTCCTCGGGCGGATTGGTCAGGTAGTCCTCGTAGGCCTGGCGGAGGCCCTCGATGGTCTCTTCCTTATCGGCACGAATCTTATCCTTCTCGCGCTCAACGGCCGCAAGAATATCCGCGCGCCGCTGGTGCAGCCGCGCGTGATCCACCTCGGTGACGATGTAGGAGGCGAAATACACTACCTCCTCAAGCGTCCGCCGCGACATGTCAAGCAGCAGGCTCAGCGGGCTCGGGACGCCCTTGAGATACCACGAATGGCATACCTGCGCGGCCAGCTCTATGTGACCCATCCGCTCGCGCCGCACCTTCGAGCGCGTTACCTCAACGCCGCAGCGGTCGCAGATGATGCCCTTGAACTTGACCTTCTTGTACTTGCCGCAGTGGCACTCCCAGTCACGCACCGGGCCGAAGATACGCTCGCAGAACAAGCCATCCCGCTCCGGACGGTAGGTCCGGTAGTTGATGGTCTCGGGCTTTTTGACCTCACCCCGCGACCACGAACGGATCTCCTCCGGGGCGGCCAGACCAATTGTTACGGCCTCAAAGTCTGTGGTGGAGACGGGCAAGATTGTCGCCTCCTCTATATCGTTTATCCCGCCGCGGGCCACCGTGGCCCGCGGCCGTATCGCTATTGTTCAACCCCCGCGTCCGGCGATCGCGCTAGCGCAGATCGCCGCTGTCTGAGCTTATGTCCACCGTGTCCCCGTCGCGCCCCTCGATGCTCACGTCCAGAGCCAGGGCCTTCATCTCGTTGACCAGGATCTTGAAGGCCTCGGGCACGCCCGGTTCCTCAATGTTCTGGTCCTTGACGATCGCCTCGTAGGTGGCCACACGGCCCGCCACGTCGTCCGACTTGACCGTCAGCATCTCCTGCAGGCAGTTCGCGGCGCCGTACGCCTCCAGCGCCCAGACTTCCATCTCTCCGAAGCGCTGTCCGCCGAACTGCGCCTTACCTCCCAGCGGCTGCTGGGTGATGAGGGAGTACGGTCCGGTTGACCGCGCGTGGATCTTGTCCTCGACAAGCTGCAGGAGCTTGAGGATATACATGTAACCGACCATCACCGGCTGGTTGAAGCGCTCACCGGTGCGGCCGTCGTATAGCACCGAGCGGCCTGAGTCAGGCTGCAGTTCGGCGCGCTGCTCGGCGTTGGCACGTGCGACCTCGGCGATCAACTCGTACGGGCGATCGCCGCTCGCGCGGCTCCAGGCGTGGGGGCTGACCCCCAGCCACTCCGACAGTCGCTCCAGATCGTCCTTGTCGAACCTCTTGAGCTGCTCGGTGATCTGGGCTTCGACGCCCTCGATCGTCGGTGCAGCAAGCTGCGATGCATCAACCACTTCGCCGAAGTGGTTCAGTTCGCAGTCCGCGTAGGCCTGCAGCGCGTCGCGCTTTTGCTGTATCGACAGCGCCGCCATGCCCTCCATGATGTCCGTGGGCGTGATGCCCTCGAAGATCGGCGTCACGAACTCGCGGTCGCCGCACTCCTTGGCGATCAGAGCCAGGTGAGTCTCCATGATCTGGCCGATGTTCATGCGCGACGGCACCGTCATCGGGTTCAGGCAGATATCCACCGGTCGCCCATCCGCCGTATACGGCATGTCCTCCACCGGCAGGATGTTCGAGATGATCCCCTTGTTGCCGTGCCGCCCGGTGAGCTTGTCACCGATCATGATCTTGCGCCGCTGGGCCACGAACACGCGCACTAGCTGGTTCACGCCCGGCTTCAGCTCATCGCCCGACAGCTTCTCGAGCTTGCCATCGCAGCGCGGGCAGCGCTCATGCTCCGGCTGCTTGCCGAAGTCGTGTATCACGCCGCACGAGCGACATTCGAACTTGTGCCGCGAGAAGACCTTCGTGTCGATGATGACACCCTTCTCACCATGCGGCACCCGCAGCGAAACGTCGCGCATTTCCTCGGCCTTCTTGCCGAAGATCGCGATGACCAGCTTCTCCTCCGCCGTCAGCTCGGACTTGCCCTTCGGCGCGACCTTGCCGACGAGGATGTCTTCGGCACGAACCTCCGCGCCGATCCGAATCACGCCGGTGGCGTCGAGATCGGCAAGCGCCTCATCACCCACGTTGGGGATATCGCGCGTGATCTCCTCCGGCCCAAGCTTCGTGTCCCGAGCCTCGCACTCATACTTCTCAATATGAATGGAAGTAAGCTCATCGTCGTGCAGCAGACGCTCGCTGATGAGCATCGAGTCCTCGAAGTTGTAGCCCTCCCACGGCAGGAAGCAGATGCGCAGGTCGCGGCCAATCGCCAGGTCGCCATTCTCGGTGGACGGACCATCCGCGAGTGGCTGCCCGGCCTTGACCCGATCGCCGGCACGAACCAGGCGATGCTGTACCACACAAGTGCCCATGTTCGTCCGCACGAAGTTCTCAAGGTCGTATTCGCCCTTGCTGCCGTCAACGTACTCGACCTCGATACGCTTGCCATCGGAGCGCACGACCCGGCCGTCATTCTCCGCAAGCACTACCACGCCCGAGTCCTGCGCCGCTCGCCCCTCCATGCCTGAACGCACACATGGAGCGTCGGTCTTGATCAGCGGCACCGCCTGGCGCTGCATGTTCGATCCCGCGAGGGCGCGAACCGCATCATCGTGCTCGAGGAACGGAATGAGTCCTGTGGACACCGAGAAAACCTGCGACGCGGAGTAGTCGATGTAATCGACCTCCTCCGGCGCACGACCGACGAAACGCCCGCGGTAGCGGCAGTTGATGGTCCCGGAGAGGCGGCCGTCCTCGGCCCGCTCCGCCGAGGCGGAGGCGATGTACAGATCCTCCTCCTCGTCCGCGGTCATGTAGACGAGATCGTCGGTGGGGTAGCCGTCCCGAACCTTGCGGTAGGGCGTCTCGATGAACCCAAACTCGTTGAGCCGGGCGTGCAGCGCGAGATAGCCGGTGAGGCCAACGAGCTGCCCTTCCGGGCTCTGCACCGGGCAGATGCGCCCGTAGTGCGAGTGGTGAACGTCACGCACTTCGAGCTTGGCGCTCTGCTTGCTCAAGCCGCCCGGACCCAGTGCCGAGACGCGGCGGGTGTGGGCCAGCTCCGCGAGCGGGTTCACTTCGTCCATGAACTGCGAAAGCTGCCCCGAGCCGAAGAAGCTGTTGATGGCGGCCGAAATCGGCTTGGTTGAGATGACGTTGCCCGGAACCATCTCCTCCGGGTCCATTGACGTCATCCGCTCCTTCGCCACGCGCTCGGTGCGCATAAAGCCCGTGCGAAGCTGGCTCTGCAAGAGCTCGCCAACCGCGCGCACACGTTTGTTCTGCAGGTGGTCAATGTCATCAACTTCGCCATGGTCGCGCGGTAGTCCCAGTAGATACTGCACCATCGCAACGACATCTTCACGGGTGAGCGTGCGCAGGTCGGGATCCACGCCGACGCCCAACTTGCGGTTGATCTTGTAGCGGCCCACGCGCGAAAGATCGTAGCGCTTGACGTCGAAGAAGTAGCTGTGCAGCAGCGACTCGGCGCTGTCCACGGTCGGCGGATCGCCGGGCCGAATCTTGCGGTAGACCTCCAGCAGCCCCTGCTCGGCGCTGGAACTCTCGTCGTCCTCCAGCGTCGCCCGCAGCTCAAAGGGTGCCCGGATGACGTTAAGCTGCTTGATCCCGAGGCCACTGAGCTTCTTCAGGGCGTCAACGTGCAGCGCCTCCCAGGCCTCGCACACGATCTCGCCCTCGCCGTCGGTCAATGTGCGGGTGGCGAAGTACTCCTCGTGCGCCTCGATGCCCGGCAGCGCCTCGGCCTCGCGCTCCTCGATCCACTTGACCAGCGTCTTGACGTCGAGGTTGTCCTCCTGCCCGAAGGCCCGGAGAATCTCCTCGTCCGTGCCCGTGGGCGGAACGCCCTTGGGATTCTCGGTCTCAAGCCACTGCAGCGCGCGCAGAAGTGCCGTTACCGGGAATTTCCGCGTCTGCCCGAGCTTGACCGAGATGACGCCGTTGGCGGCCGTGTCAATCTCCAGCCACGCGCCATCGTTGGGAATCACCTTCGCGGAGAAGCGAACGCGTCCGGCCGAGTCGATTGTGTCGGAGAAGTACACGCCGGGAGAGCGCGCAAGCTGGCTGATGACCACGCGCTTGGCGCCGTTGATGATGAACTTGCCACGATCAGTCATGATCGGCAGCTCACCAAGGTAGACCTCCGACTCGGTAATCTCGGGGATCTCCTTGTTGATCAGCCGCACCTTGACGAACAATGGCGCTTCGTAGGTGGCGTCACGTTCGCGACACTCGGTCATCGTACGTGACGGCGCACCGATAGTGTAGTCGAGGAACTCGAGCGCGATATTGCCCGTGTAGTCCTCAATCGGACTGAAACTATCGAAAAGTTCCTTGAGGCCCTGATCGCAGAACCACCTGTAGGACTCGGTCTGGATGCCTATAAGATCGGGCAAAGCGGCCGGGTCATACGACAGTGGCTGCGACTCCGGGATCCTTGGCAGGTCCTGTGCCATAGGCGAAAGCCTCCTCAGATCGCGATTAACGGGAAGAGTATCCGCGCGTACATGCAAAGACGGGCGTGTGCGCGCCGCGTGCACACTCCGTCATCAGTGCGAGCGGATTCTCGAAACGCGTGATGCTATGGGATGAGCACCCACACAGCAGCGACGATTAGGCGGACTTGGATGAGTTATTATAGCCGCCACCCTCGCGCATGTCAATCCGTATTTTGAAGAATTTTCTCCGGGGGAATCACCGGATCTGTCGAGGCCCCCAGCTATGGTCCCCCGAGGCACAACTTACCCCGACGATGGCAGTATAGACGCTCGACTGCGCGCATTGTTCGCCATTCGCGCGTTCTCTTTCGATCAATCGCGCTGAAGAGCGTACCGCCCCACAGACTACGCCTCCGGCGGCAGGTCAACAACTACCCCCGAGGCTGTCAGCTTCTCTCGCAGCTCGGCAACCGGAAGCTCCGACGGCTCGCAGCCGCGGTCCGCTGCCATGGCCGCGGCGGCGCCCGCCGCCTCGCCCATCGTCCAGCAGCAGTGAATCTCCCGCAGCGCCTCCATCGCCTCCGCATCGCCCGACACGCAGCGGCCCGCCATCAGGACCCCGTCGGGCCCCTCCGGAATCAGCGACCCCAGCGGGATCTCGAAGACAACATCCGGCTTACGGAAGTCATTACCCAGCGCCACCGAGTCCTCAAACTGCCGATTCGCAAGGAATTCCTCGTAGCGCATGGTGGCGAGGCCGCGAATCCGCCTTGTGCAGCGCACGCCGATCTGCGAGGCAGTGTCTATCAGCCAGGCGTTCTCGAAGCCCGGCATATTCTCGCGCATCACATCGAGCACGATCTTTGCCGAACGGCGACCGCGGACTTCCATCCGCGTCAGCACCGCCGGGTCGAGGAAGTCGCCAGGCGCCATGTGGTTGTTCCCCCACGCAACTCCCGGGTTGAGCGGGAAGGGCGAGAGGCCGAAGTGGCTCTCGTAGCCCGCCGCCTCGTGCGCCTGCCGGTGGATCTCCCCGCCAAGCCCCTCGTTACGCGCCTCCGTCCAGCGCTCAAGGTCAATGTTGCCGATTCGGAACGGGAGGCCGATCATCTTGTCATCCAGGTCGAACTCGGCGCCAGCTTTCACTGCAATGTCACCATCGCCGGTGCAGTCAACGATCATCTTCGCCCGGATCGCCTGCCTGCCGGCCTTGCTCTCGACGATCGCGCCCTCCGGTCGTCCGTGCTCGCCGAAGATGTCCACCACCCACGAGTGCAGGCGCAATTCAACCCCGGCTTTGAGGCACATTTCGTCCGAGAGGCGCTTGAGGCCCTCGGGGTCGAACCTGCTGCTGTTCCCGCCGCTGCGGTATTCGGCGTCGCCCGCGTCGAGCAGGAGTTCCAGCGTCTCCTGCCCGATGCCGCCGATCACCTGGTGCTCTCCGCGCACCAGTGGCGGGAGGACTATGACGAGGCCGCCGGTCGCCAATCCGCCGAGGCAGCCGTAGCGTTCCAGCAGCATGGTCCTTGCACCCGCGCGAGCGGCGGCGATGGCCGCGGAGGTGCCTGCCGGCCCTCCGCCACAGACCAGCACGTCCACATCGGCAATGACCGGGACGTCCCGTGCAGGTTCGCGTACCGTCTCATTCGCCATGATGGCCCTCCAACCGGGAAGATAGCGTCGCGCCTCCGGTTCGCCTCTTCTGCCCGAAATCCCTCCCTCAGCAGGTTCGAGGACCGCCATCGGCGAAATCTCGCGTCCGTCTAACCTGCAGCGCCGCCCGGAGGGATGCCAAGTGACGCGCACACTTCCCCTGATAATGGCAATGATGACCATGATCCCGGCGGCAGCCGAGGATCTGCTTGTTCGCGAGGGACGCCCGGAAGCGGTGATCGTGGCGACTGAAGAGGATGGCGCCGCTGCCGCCGAGTTGCAGCACTACCTCGCGAAGATGACCGGCGCCGAACTGGCGATCGCTGATGACGCCGCCGACGGAGTCGCGATCGTCCTCGGTGGACTGGCCGAGAGTGAGTGCGCGCGGCTCGATCTTGGCCTCGATGGCTTCGTGATCCGCCGCGAGGGCGATACGCTTCGATTGGCGGGAGGCACTCAGGCCGGCACCATGAACGCGGTCTACAGCTTCCTCGACAGCCTCGGCGTGCGCTGGTACCTCCCGGGCGATCTCGGCGAGGTAGTCCCGCAGCAGAGCACGCTCACCGTCGGCGACCTCGACCTCGTCGAGCGGCCCGACTACCTGCATCGCAGCATCTGGCCGAGCCTTGCCGCCCGTGGCATGAGCGATGAAGACAAAGCCGAGTTCAACCTCTGGAAGCGCCGGAACCTCTACGGCGGCGTTCCCACCCATGTCGGGCATAACTTCGCGAGGATCGCCCCGGCGGCGGAGCACTTCGAGGAACACCCGGAGTGGTATGCCCTCCGCAACGGGGAACGCGACCGCGCCGGACAGCTCTGCACCTCCAACCCCGAGGTGATCGAGCAGACTGTCCGCATGGCGCAGCGACACTTCGATGAGGACCCGTCGCAGACGATGTTTTCACTCAGCCCCGACGACAACGTGCGCTTTTGCCACTGCCCGGAGTGCGAGGCGCTCGATCCGCCTGAGTTCCGTGGCCTCGACACCGGCAAGGGGCGCCGGCTGATTGTCTTCGCCAACGAGGTCGCGGAGCGGCTGCAGGCGACACATCCGGGTAAGAACGTGGCCTTCTACGCCTACTGGGGCGCCGTGGAGGCCCCTGGTGACATCGAGGCGCATCCGAACGTCATCGTTTTCTTCACGCCGATCGGGATGGCGTTCAACTACCCGCTGCAGGACCCGCGCTCGCCGGTCAACCGCACGCACGACGACTGGTACATGGGTTGGCGCGACATCGCGCATCAGATGGGCATCCGCCACTACTACAACTTCAGTTCCGTGCTCTGGATCCCGTGGCGGGTGCTGACGGAC
>JAAYJW010000208.1 GCA_012522765.1 candidate division WS1 bacterium
GGCAATGGTCACCGATGCCTCACACGCCGGGCCGCTGAGTTCGCCATCCGACGGCCTCACAACGACGCGCCAGGTCTCGCCGGCAGAAGTCTGGCTCGCCAGGATCATGGCACCCGTGATCGTCTGACGCTCCCCATCTCGATACCACTCGTATGCATAGGTGATGTTGTCACCATCGGCATCCATGCAGCCGCTGATGGTGGCGATGATGTCATCGCTGTTGGTTGGGTCGGCCGGTGTCAGCTTTACCGTCGGCTGCGTCGGCGCGGTGTCGGCCACCTCTACGGACGCCTCGCAGGTCGGACCACTGAGTTCGCCGGACTGCGGTGTGACCGCAACGCGCCATGCCTGCCCCTTGGCGGTGCGGCTGGCCGGAACGGTGCGGCCGGTGATGTCCGATTGCACCGCGCCGTCGCAGGTCCACTTGTACGCGTAGGTCACGCTGCCACCCTGCGGGCAGGTGCTGCCATCGGCATTCGCCACGATGTCATCTGTGGTCAACGGAGAGGCGGGCGTCAGTGTCACTGTGGCCGCTGTTGGCGGCAGCAGTGCGTCTTCCTTGATTGTCACAGACGCCTCGCCGGAAGTACCGGTGAGCTTACCATCGCTGGGCGTTACCACCACACGCCAGGTCTGACCGCCGGATGTGAGATTGGCGGCCACAGTATTGCCGGTAATGGCTCCCTCAAGCGCACCATCACGATACCAGGCGTAGGTGTAGGTGATCGTGTCACCCTCGGCATCCGTGCTGCCTGTCGCGGTGGCGACGAGATCGTCGCCTGCTTCGGGCGCTGCCGGTGCGATAGTCACAGTCGGCGCGGTGGGCGCGGTGTTGGTGGCAGTCTCCGTCGGGATGACCACTGAAGCGTCGGTCGAGGGACCAACGACATCCCCCAGTACCGGTGTTACTACTACGCGCCAGTGCTCGCCCGGATCAACGTAGGCACCCCGCACTGTGTTGCCAGGGAACCTCGTCTGAAGCCGGCCGTCGCCGTACCATTCGTAGCGATACGTCACGTCGGCGCCATTGCCCGAGACATCCGCGACCAGATCGGTGTAGGCTCGCGGCGGATCCGGCAGTATGCGCACGGTGGGCTTGACAGGCCGGTCGCCCGTGTCGCCATCATCAGCGGCAACCATAACAGTCGCCTCACCGGTCGGACCGGCGAGTTCGCCATCATGCGGCGTCACCACTACGCGCCAGGTATCGGCCGCGGAGGTGAGGTCGGCGGCGACGGTGTTGCCATCGAGGCCGGTCTGATGGGCGCCATTGCGGTACCACACGTATGTGAAGGTCACCGTGTCGCCGTCCGGATCGGTGGCGGTCGCGGTGGCAACCAGGTTGTCATTCGTGGTCGGTGCGGCAGGCTCGATCTTCACCTGCGGGGCCGCCGGCGCCTGGTTCTCATCGTCGGCTGCAACCACTGTGACGGTGGTCATGCCTGGCTGCGAGTTGAGCGCGCCGTCGTTGACCACGAGGGTGATTGTCGTCACGCCTGTTGGCAGCGTGACAGTCGGAGCCGCGCCTGTGGCCTGCCTGCCGTCACCGGCATCCTTCCAGGTCCACAGGTAGGTCAGCGGCTGGTTCTCTGGGTCGAACGATCCGGTGCCGTCTAGTTTTACCTGAGCCGTGTCGCCATCGGTATTGACGGTCTGATCGGGACCGGCGACCGCTACCGGCGGCTGGTTGGTCTGGGCCGGCGGTTCGGTCAGGCTCGCCTTCGAGTTGATGTAGGTCTCGATGTTGGTGTAGCCGTCGCCGTTGCTGTCCACGCTGGCATCAGCGGGATCGTACGGGTTCAGGCCGTTCTGCATCTCCCACGTGTCGGGCATGCCGTCGCCGTCGCTGTCCACTATGGGCGTGCCACTATCGTAGGTGAGCGTCGCCCACTCGCTGACGGCGATTTCACGAACTGCGGGGCCGGTAGGATAGCCGCCCGTGTTCAGGCCGTACCGCGTCTCGTTGACGATGCGCTCGTCAACGCGGTCGCGAACCGGCAGGTTGGCGCCGGCCTGCTCCAGGACGAGGTTGAAGGCCGTCTGCGAGTCGTGCGTGGTTACCGGAGGCGTCGCGAATGGCGTTTGGACGCGGTGCATCGCCTCGTCGGCGGTGCCCCAAACATCCTGGTACTGCACCTCATTCCACTCCGGCTGCCCCTCGGCAACGCGCGGGCCGTAGATGTCCTTGAGGTAGATCTTGATGTCCGGGGTGGGCGGATCTCCCTCAACGTTGACACAGTACCGGTGCCGGCGCGATTCCTTGCCGACCTTGAAGTAGTTGCCCACTACGTTTGCGTTCACGAGGCCCTTGAGCGCCAGGGCACTGTTTCCAATGTCGTAGACCACGTTGTTGCGGTAGTCGAGCAGATGCGGGAAAGAGCCGGCCGCATATACGGGGTTGCGGATGTAGTTGTGCGCGAAGAGGTTGTGATGGAAAGTCACTTTGTGAGCGTACCAGGCGAGGCAGCCCTTTTCGGCCTCACTCATGATCGTCCACTGGATAGTGACGTTGCGGTCGGGTTCCGCGTCGATGCGCTTGAAGCCGATATTCTCATCGCTTGCCCACGATAGTGAGCAGTGATCGATGATAACATCGGTCTCGTAGATCTCGAGCGAGTCGGCGTCCGCAACAGCACCGGGGCGAACTCGGATGTACCGCACAATGCTGTTGCGGCGCAACGAGATACCGCCATCAATGGTGATGCCGTCGCCGGGAGCCGTCTGTCCGGCGATGGTCAGATTGGGGGCCGCCGTGATCCGGCTGTTGAGCTTGATCACGCCGCCGGTGTTGAAGACGACGATGCGCGGGCTGTCCATCGTGAGCGCGTAGCGCAGAGTTCCCGGTTGGGAGGGGTTTGGGTCATCCAGTCGCGTGACCGGAATCGTAATGCCCCCCCTGCCTCCAGTAACCTCCGCGCCGAAACCCTCAGCGCCCGGGAACGCGGGTGCAGCGAACAGCGGGGCTGTCATCATCAGGAGCATTGCGCCGGCGAAGGCCAGCATCAATGCGATCTCCATACGCCTGTCTGGTAGAGCGAGAACTTTGCTTTTCGTATGCAAGTGCTTCTGCTCCTCTCACACCACCTCTCCGCCACCACCATCAGCATGCGTCTATTAAGTTCTGTGTTGTTCGACTGGAAGAGCTTATGCCGTTCTCAGACTTCCTGTTGCTTCCAGATTTCTACTGCTCTCCAATAGTGATTTCCCGCTGGCTCAGACCTTACATAGACCACTTCATGCTGAGGCGGTCAGCTATCCCGCCTCATCCAGGGTGAGTCATTGGTTCCTGCCGCGCGTGTCGCGCGGCGCCGACAGTCCAAGGGTGTGATGGAGGAAGAGCGGCCCTCTGGCGATCGCGCCAGACGACCATCGGTGCATTTCCTCGTGCCATTGCGCTACATGGCAAAGTGCGACCCCTAAAACGCCACCGCACTCGCTGATCGCTGCGTACTTCCTTGCATCCGACTGAATAGGGTCCTGCGATGAGGCGACATTCTGTCGTGCGACCTGCTGAACGAAGACAACCTACAGTGGATACTACTTGCGCGTCCGGAGTAAGGCCCCATCCTCTGCTCCGTATTTCATTGATACCCGTCGGGGTAATCCCCTAAACATACCATGGGGATTTCCCCGAGAATAGTCAGGGTGTATCTCCACGGCTGCCGCACCGCCTCGGTTGGTGGGCCCCCCGGCGACCCACACGCGGAACGGCTTGTGAATGAACTGTGAGCCAACACCGCCGGATAGTGCGCTAGAATGCATGCGCAACTTTAGCCGGGCCGCGTCGCACGAAGGCCACCGTTGGAGGCGGCAGAGATGAACCCGATCCTCGTCGTGGGAATGAACCGTGGCGGAACCACCATGCTTGGCAACGTGCTCTGCCGCCATCCCGAGATAGTCGCTCCTCAGCACGAGCTGCACTGGGGCTGCAAAGAGAGCCAGGTGCTGATGCACAAGCAGTATTGGAGCGACTTTGACACGCCCGAGGGCTACGAGGCGTTTCTCAATGCCTACTCAGCGGACGACTACTTCGTGCTGGCGAGAGGCGACTACGATCACTTCCTGCACGAGCGGCCGGCGAGCTTCTACGAGTTCTTCCTCGACCTCATGGACCGGTTCTGTGCCGCTGAGGGCGCGACTTACTGGGTGATGAAGATCGAGGAGGCGTTCTATCACTACCCCGGGGAGCTGCAGGTCTTCCTGAACATGGTTCTCGATCGCTACACGAACCCGCACTTCATCGGCATCATCCGCGACTTCGAGGGCGTGCTGAAGTCGCACCTGCGCCGCCGCGTCGCCGGGGATGATGTGCAGGCGTCGCGTCTCTCACTGGCGCAGCAGAAGTTCGCGCTGAGCCAGACGGTGCGCTACGCCTCGCAGCGTCCAAAGATCCGCGGGATCATCCGCGACCACAACGGGCTGATGCTCGACTTCAAGCAGGTGACGTCCGAACTGGGGCGAACCAACCGCGCCATCTGCGACTTCCTCGGCCTCGACTACTCCGCTGATATGCTGGAGAGGCAGTTCGAGGCGAATACCAGCTTCAAGAGCAATCGCGAGCGGAGGGAGATCATCGCGCCGTGGCAGTTCAGCCTGCTGAACAACATCGCGCTACCGATCTGCGAGACGCTTCATCCGGTGGGGAGTGCGTGGCGGCGCTTCCGCGATGGCAGTGAGCCTAAAGTCGCCCCAACCTCCTACCGTCTCCGTGACGCGGGGCTGCTCCCCGAAGATGTAGGGCGAGTGCCGCTGAGGCTGGTGACGGATACAGCTTCGGTGGGATGAAGCGCGAGGCTCTCCTCCTGCGTCTCCTCACGCAGCGGCGCGAGGTCAAGCTCCCCGGCAGGCTCGGGCACTTCGTAGATCAGGATCGCGGGCCCGGTCCTCGGCACCCCCGGTACCGACCGACCGCCCCGGCTCTGCGGTCCGACTACCACACCGTCTTCGGGCGTGACCTTCCCCACCAGCCGCGCCTCGTCAACCACCTGCAGATAGAACCTTGCCAGCGGCAACTGGCCCTCAACATGCCTCCGCATGATCCACTCGCTGAAGACGATGTACCTGATGCCCGCCTCGGCGAAATCGTCGAGTTCTGGCACATCTGAGGGGCCGAAGGGGATCATGTAGACCGGTAGGCTGGAGAGGTCCAGCACATCCTGCGCCACCACTGTGTATGTATGCTCCGGGGGCTGATACCATTCGCCGTCTGCATACCGCCTGTACTGATCCCAGATCCGCTGGCGCTGGGGCAGCCCTCCGACGCGGCCGTCGAACCACTCGAGCTCTTCGGTCGCCCGCAGTGCATCCTCGCGCGAGTTCTTCAGGTGGATAGACCGGAAGTCAACGAAGACGGTGTCGCCATCGTCAGCGATCTCGTGGAACAGTCTCTCGCCGATCGTGCGCGTGTCGGTCTGGCTGTACGCAAGCATCTGCCGGGCGCTCAGAAGCAGCGGTATCACCAGCACCACGGCTGCCGCGGCCATGCCGAGCCTTCGCCCATCGAAGCGGCCGAGCGTCTCCCCCACTGCCTGCACCGCGAAGCCCGCAAGCATCCACAGGAACGGGAATGCCGGGAGCAGGTAGTCCGCCGGAGCAATGTCTGACCTGGCGAATACCCCGAGGAGCAGCAGCGTGCTGGCGATCACCACGCCGCGGGCGGGTGTGGCGCGCGAGAAAGCCGCAACCAGACCGGCCAGTGCCGCCAGCACCCACGGCCATCCACCATCGGCGGCCATGATCGGGACAATGTGCCGGGCGGCCACGACCTTCGCTTCGGTGGGAGGGCGCTCCTGGGCGCCGGTGGCGAACCGTGTCAGCACTCCCGCACGCTCGGCAAGGACGTTCTCTGCGTCGAGCAGCATGTAAGGCGAGGTGGCGATGAACCCGGCGATCAGGACGACCGCGGCAGCGACAAGCCAGCCCCACGAGGGTCTCTGCCCGCTCGGTCGCTTCACCCACAGGTAGGCATGCAACCCCACGCCGACCAGCGCCAGCACTATCGGCCAGTACTTCGAGCCCGTGCCGAGAGCAATGAAGATGCCGGCGAGCAGGTAGCCGCGCAGTGACGGCCTGCGAGCTATGTCGCACATTGCACCCACGGCCAGGACGGCGAAGAGGATGGCGAGCATATCCGGTATGGCCCCGGCGGAGATCTTCACATGCAGCGGACTGAGCGCGAGGCCGAAGGCTGCCGTCCATCCGGCGACGGGCCCGAAGACGCGCGCGGCGATCGCGCGCACGGCGAGCACGCAGCCGATGCCGGCGATCAGACTGATAGCGCGGCCCGCCCATATGAACACCCGCGGGTCAATGAATAGCTGAGCGGCGAAATGCGACAGGTCGCTGTAGATACCCAGCAGATGCCCGACCACGTAGACGACGCCGTAGCTGGCGGCCAGCAGATAGGGGTAGAGCGTCGGGTAGACCCAGCGATGGGGGTTGAGGTCACCGGTGCCGAAGGCCAGCGCCTCCTTGATGGAGTAGCTCTCATCAAGCTGCGTCCGATAGGCGTCCTGCAGAAGTGGCTGGCTGACGATGACGCGCGTGACGACCATCAGCACGATCAGCGCGGCCCACATGGCGGCCCGTCTTCCATGCGGTCGAGGCGCCGGCGCGGCGGAGGGCACGCCGCCCCCGGTCGCTTCCCCGACCGTCAGTTGATCCTCCTGCCGTGTCTCGTGCCGTATCGCCATTACATCCTCCGTAGTGGTCGCTGCCGCGCGCCCCGCGCTTCGGCAGGAATGTGCGCCTGCAGCGCGAAGGCCACCTGTGTCAACCGACCGCACCGCACGCAGGAGAAGCCATGTTGTCGTCCGTGCTCAAATCCGGCGCATTGTTGACGGGGGGCACCGTAGCGGCAGGCCTACTCAGCTACGGCTTCATTGTTCTGGCCGCCCGTGGTCTTGGGCCGGAGGAGTTCGGCTCGCTCGGCGTTCTCCTGACCTTCCTCTACTTCGCCTCCGCCATCGTGCAGGGTGTCACCACTCTGGTGACCAGGTATGCGGCCCTCACCAGCGCTGAAGATCGTTCCGCGGTAACCGACCTGATGAGGTCCGCGACGCTCACCGTCGGCACCTACTCCGCCGCGGGCTTTGTCATCTATCTCGCACTGTCCCCGCTGATCGACTCGCTGCTGGACATAGACAATCTCCCGGCGGTCATCACAATCGGCGTTGTATGTCTCCTCCGAGCCTTCACCGGCGTCGTCAGCGGCGGCCTGCAGGGACTCGATCGCTTCGGTCTCATGTCGCTGGCGATAGCGCTCGAGTCCGCTCTGCGCTTCGCCCTCGGGCTGGTGCTGATGACCGTGGGCTTCACGCTGCTGCGCTCCACATCGGCGTATGCGGTGGCAGCGGTAGTGCCGACGCTGATCATGGCCCTGATGCTCCCGATGAACTGGCGCCGGTTCTTCTCCGAGCGGCCGCGCCGGAGCGAACTGGCGGTCACCGGGGACGCGTTCCTGATCGGCGGCTCGTTTCTGCTGATCGCGCTCCTGACGCAACTGGACATGGTGGCCGCAAAGTACTTCCTCTCGGCCGAAGTTGCCGGCTACTATGCCGCCGCGTCGAACCTCGTCCGCGCTCCGTTCCTGATGCTCGCCGGCGCCTTCGCCTACGCCATGTATCCGTCTGTGGTGCGCGCGGGCGCATACTCGCATCAGGGCGTCAGGCTGCTGCTGACCACGTCGGCGGTGGTGCTGGCAGCCATCGCAATTGCCACCGCCACATGTTACATTGTGCCGCAAACGATCGTCGGCGTGCTGCTCGGGGCCGACTTCATGCCACTGGCAGGGTGGCTCGGCCTCTTCGCGGCAGGCTCCGCCGCGCCGGCACTGCTCTTCGTCGTCACCCGCTACCACATGGCGTGCCGCCCCACGCTACTGATCTGGCTGCTGCTGGTCGGCCTGGTGGTGGAACTCGTCATAATCCTTCTGCTCCACACCAGTCCCCAGCACGTGATCCTCGCCACGGCTCTCGGCAGCCTCACCCCGCTGCTGCCCCTGTCCGTCATGGCTTTGAAGAATCGCACCTTACGGCTGCGGGCTACCGGCGATTCCGCCCGCTAGAGCGTGTCGGCTGCGGCGTCTGCGTCCTCGGGCTTACGTTGCGCCGCAAGCCGCTCCCGCAGAAGGTCCTTCCCGCCGGTTCCGAGGCCCACAACAGCCCCGGCGGCCCACGCAAAACCACGCAGCAGTTGCAGCGGGATCAGCACGACCTGTCGCCAATCGCCCGTGTCGCGCACCGCGAACGCGGCCAGCGGCACCTGCAGCAGCGCGCTCAGACCGAGGCTGCCCAGTGCGATCCAGCGGACACGCGGCAGCCAGATCAGCGGAATCGCCATCGCCGCCAGCATCGCCAGCAGCAGTGAGGCCCAGTCCCGGTGGTCGGTGTACCCGTCGCTCTTGAGCATCTTCGAGAAGCGCAGGGTGTTCTCAACCCGCCCCCGGGCCTTATGATACTGATCCTTGAGCCACGAGGTGACGGTTCGCGGATGGTGGTGGATGAAGCAGGCGCCCTGGAGTGTGCGCAGCCTGTATCCTTTGTCTGCCGCGCGGTACGACAGGTCGAGGTCCTCTGAGCGCTCGTATCTCCGATTGAAGGCCCCGATCTCGCGCAGGTGCTCCTGGCGCATGGCCATGCAAAAGCTGCCGATATGCTGCACCTCTTCGGGAGCGCGCACGTGGCGGTAGCGAATCTCTTCATTGATGGCGGCCTCGATTAGCGGCGAGTCCTGCGCCGGTGCGTAGATGCCACCGACAATACAGCCGTCAGGCTCGCGCTCAAGTGCCTCGGTGATGCACAGAAGCGTGTCGCCGGTCGGCTCGCAGTCTGAATCGATGAAGGCGATTATCTCACCGGTGGCGGCGGAGACGCCGGTATTGCGCGCGATGGCGGCGCCCGCGTTCTGCTGCCGGACGTACTTCACCGGATAGCGCTGCACCTGCTCGGCGGTATCATCAGTGGAACCGTCGTCAACAACGACGATCTCGACCTCGTGCGGCCCCACGTCCTGCCGCAGGCACGCTTCGAGTGTGCGGCCTATCGTGTGGCCGACGTTGTAGGCCGGGATCACTAAGGAGACCTTCATCAGCGTGCCACCTCATCGGCCACGGTCAATCGTGATGCGATGTTCTCCGAGACTGCGGGATCGCGTCGCCCGAGGATCGCCATCTTCTGCGCCAGCCGCTTGGTCTTCGTCTTATTCTCGGTCAGCTTCGTGCACATGTGCACGCACACCAGTGCGAGGAAGGCGATCGAGAGCATGAAGATGGTGGTGGTTGCCTTGGACGCCCCTGACGCCGCGATGATCGCTCGCAGCAGTGGCGGGTAGGCCACCAGCAGCACCGTGAAGGCGCTGGCGACCACCCACAGCCACGAGAACTCCTCCCGCAGGCGGTGACGGCGCACAAGCTCGACCACGAAGACCAGCAGCAGCACCGCCAGCGCCAGAGTAAACAGCGTCTGACGAGGTGTCATCATATCCATGTCCATTCCTATCCACTCCTCGAAACCGCAGGCGGCTTGCGCAGCATGGTGAGGCCGATCGACATGAGCATCTTGAACATGTACCACGCGGGCTTGAGGATGCCGCTGTGCATCGATACGCCCGCTTCACGCTGATACATCTGCACGGGGATCTCCCGCACCCGCAGCCCCGCCCGCTGCACCATGATCAGCACGTCGGCATCGGGGTAATCCGAGGGATATACCTCCGAGGCATAGAGGCTGATGGCCTTGCGGTTGACGGCCTGGAAGCCGGAGGTGGGGTCGCTGATACGCTTGCCGGTGCTCACCTGCGTGAGCCAGCGCATCAGCGCCATGCCCATTGCCCGCGCGGGCGGCGCTTTGTAGTCCCCCACGCCGAGAAAGCGCGAGCCGATCACGATGTCGGCGTGATCGTCCCGGAGCGCCTGCAGCAGGTCCTTGATGTTCGCGGGCTCGTGCTGCCCATCGGCGTCAAGCTGCACGACCTCGTCATAGCCATGCGCCTCGGCATAGATGAAGCCCGTCTGCAGGGCGCCTCCGTAGCCGAGGTTGATCGGCAGCGGGAGGACCGTCGCTCCGGCCTCCACGGCGAGATCGCCCGTCTCATCCATCGACCCGTCGTCTATCACAACGATATCCACGTCCGGGTTATTCTGCCTCGCCCGCCGGATCGTGCTGACGATGTTCGCCGCTTCATTGTATGCGGGCATTACGACCAGAGTCTTCATCTCCACCACCACTCCTGTCCCTCAAGCCTCCCGGGTGCTCGCAGGAAGCTCCACCTGTGTTCAGCGCCCTTCTCCCGTTGTCACGAGGACCGCGGGAGCCGGGATGCTCGCATCGCTTTGAGGTAAGGTCCGCGCCAGTTCGGACTCCTGCGCCCGCGGCGCATGTCCTGCATGGCCTCCTCATCCACGCCATGCGGGAAGAACGCCCGATGCTGGCCCACGATGAGCGCGTAGAAGAAAAAGAACATGCACATTGGCGCCGCAAACGAATAGATGTTGTGCAGGTATCCGATGCCACCCCATGCTGCCAGTGCGCCCAGCGCCCCGAACAACAGCGCCTTGTCGGCCCCCGGCGTGAGGTATATCTTCAGCGCCGAATGGATCAGGAAAAGCCCGGCGAGGGCGGCCATGAACGCTCCCACGGCTCCGAACTCCACCAGCAGCGTCATGTAGACGTTGTGCAGCGCGTGGCCCGACTCGGCAATGTCGGCCAGATCCCGGGTGCGTCTGCCGTGCATGAAGAACTCGGCTTCGGTAGAGACATCAATGTCTTTCATCTCGCGGGGGGAGACGTAGGGCCCCACACCGAAAAGCGGGTTCCACTTGTCGGACTTGATCATCTCCCACGCCACGGTGCGATAGGCCGCCCGAGACTCGTCGGTTTCATCGAATCGCGAGAGCAGAGCGCTGCCCGACCCGGACATAGACCACGGGACGTAGAGGATCATTCCCGTCACGATGACAGCGCCGGCTACCTTGCGCATGGAGGGTGCGAAGAGGCACAGCGGTACGGTGATCAGCAGCAGGAAGGTCGCGCCACGCTGCCCTGTCCGGGTGACTGCGTATGCCACCAACAGCACTCCGATGAAGCCAAGCGCCCAGCCCAGGCGTGACTTCGCCTTGCTCGTGACGAATATCAGCAGAGGTGGCCACATCGCGAGGAATGCCGCCGCGGTCCAGAAGTAGCCGAACGGACCGGTCACGCGTCCCTGGTGCAGCTCACCGTAGATCGGGCTCCCGCCGCCCCTGGCCTCGAAGAAGATGAGGACCGACTGCAGCACCACGAGCGCTGCCGCCGCCCGGATCAACTGAATGGCGCCACGGTTGTCCAGCGGCAGAAGTCGCATGACGTAGTAGAAGCCCATTGGGAACAGCAGCTTGTTGCCGTACTTGTTCCAGTAGCTGTCAAAGGGTAGCTGTCCGGCGTTGTAGAGACTGAGCATACCCCAGATCCCAAGACCCACGATGAGCAGATCCGGAACGATGGGTCTCGACAGACTGCGATCTTTCAGCGCGCCAACCAGACAGACAAGAAGCGTCAGCGGCACCATGATCTGCAGCGGGTTCTCGATGCTATGCCCGAAGACGAAGTTCTGCGAGAACTCGACGGGAATGATGGCGAGTGAGGCCAGCAGCACGGCCGCTGCCCAGAGCGGCTCACGCAGGCCCGCCAGCACAAGAGTCAGGATCAGCATACCGACGATTCCCAGCGCGGGGTTGAATAGACTAAGCGCCGCTGAGAGCACGAGGCCCAGCACAAGCAGCATGACCAGCGCCGCGCCCGAGCTGCCGCGGCTCAAGCCCCCCTCGCGTCCCGATGAGTTCATTGCCCGGTGTCTCACGTTCCTGCCTCCTCTACCGCTCCGGCTACCGCACCACCCGGGGCTGTCGGCAGGCACTGCCGCTCGAGGAACCGCGTGATGCGCTGGCGCTGCCGCCCCTCGCCGATCGACGCAGGCAGCATCTGCTGCATCAGTCGCACATCTGCTTTCATCAGCCGGTGCCGGAGGAAAACGACGTACAGCGCCGCCGCGAGCGGAAGCGTCCCCAACACCAGCAGCGCGTTGCCCGACAGCAACTGCATACCGCCCGCGATCAACAGCGCGATCGCCCCACCCGCGAGGCCGAGCGCCACTCCTGAGCGGCAGTGCCGGGCGTCAATCACCGGGCGGATCAGCAGCATGCTCATCGGCAGTAGGATGACAACGGTGGCCAGTTGTCCAATCGCCGCGCCCATGCTGCCCATGTAGTAGGTGAAGACGGCGATCAGCGCCACCGCCACAGTGCGGTTGGAGGCGTCTATCAGCAGCGTATGCCAGCGATTGCCGGCGACCACGATCTGCCGGCGATAGATCGCGTAGAGGCCGTCCAGCACCAGGAAGACGCTTAGCACGGAGAAGATCAATCCAGCGCCAGACCACTCGGGGCCGGCGTAGGCGCGGATGATGGCGGGGCCCGCAGCGGCCAGACCGAGGTGCAGCGGCACCATCCCGAGGAAGTAGTAACGGCTGCACTTGGTGAACGCCTCTTCGGAGGCCTCCCGGCCCTCGGCGGCCTTCTCGGCAAGCTTCGGCGTCAGCGCCTCCATCACGTAAGTGTCGAGCTCCTTCAGGTGCTCTATGACGCGATACGCCACGTAGTAGAGCGCGAGGCTCTCGGCGCCGCCGAAGGCGCCGACAAGGATGTAGTCCGCGCGACTCATTGCGCCCTTGTAGAGCTGGCTCAGGTAGAACGGGCCGGACTTGCGTAGTATCGTGGTGACCGGCGTGATGCCGTGCGCCGGTCGCAGATGTCGCCAGAGCGCATAGAGGCAGATGACAGCGCAGGCCACGGAGCCGAAGGCGAGGCCAAGCACGCTACCCTCGATGCCCGCCACCAGATACATGACAAAGGCGCCCACGGCGCGGAGGATCCGCCCGATCGTCCGGCCGGTCGCGAGCATGGCGTACTCCTGAAACGCGTTCAGGAACCACTCGAGATGGCTCTCCATCGCCCGCGCGAAGACCGCTACCACGATGACGTTCATCAGACCCGCGGGCAGCTCCCCGTTGAGCAGCACCCGGTTGACGCCGTCGGACGCCAGGTACATCGCGGCGCACACCAGCACCGTCAGGGCCGTCGTCCACACCAGGCCCGAGCGCAGCATCCTAGCGGCCTCCTGATCCTCGCCCCGGCTGATCAGCTTCGGGATCGAGCGCATGAAGGAGGTGTGCGTGCCAACGTTGCTCAGCGGATGAGCGATGCTGGCCAGCGTGACACAGATGGGCCACATGGACAGTTCATCGGCCGGCAGATGCCGGGCGAACCACGCCGCAAAGCCCAGCCCCACCAGCCCGCCGACTACCTGCCCCGCGAGCAGATAGCCGGTGTCCCTGACTACGCGTCCGCCGCTGGATAGCTTCATATTTTGTGTTGCGCCTCTGTCTGCCATGGACGTATATGCTCGTCTCCCGTCAGAAGCTGAGCTGCATCAGTTCCCACGCGAATTGCGATACCGGCCCGGCACCAAGCGGGAAGCGACCCAGCAGCCACGGATCGGACTTCATCCGGTTGATCTGCCGCTGTGTGGTGAAGGCCGCCTGAAGCTGCACCTCCTCAAGCAGCGACGCTATCTCGAAGGAAGATGTCTCGGTCGCGCCCTTCGGATAGGCGAAGAGGTGAGGCCGCCTGCCGGTGAGCTGTTCGAGAGCGGTAACGTTCTGCGTCAGTTCATCTCGAAGCTGCTCTTCGCTGCAACAACTGACCGTCGAGTGCGTGTGAGTGTGCGCGCCGATCGTGATCAGCGGGCTGCTCGCAAGGTCGGTAAGCTCTCCCGGGCTCAGCGGCTGCAGGTGCGGCGGCATGCTCCCGATATCGTAGTCGAGCGTGTCCGCAAACTCAGCCACTCTCGCGTCACGCGCCGCCGGCGGAAGCTGATTCAGTTCATGCACCAGGGCGTCGGCCAGGTGCCGGCCGCCCTGCTCGGCGATGGCCCGCACCCACGGGACCGACATGGCCGCGTTGGGGCCCTCTGCCACCGCGGAGCGAACCAGATCGAACCAGAACGGTTTGCCGGTCAGGATCGGCTCAGTTGCGACGAAGCAGGTGGCCGGGGCGGAGGCGGCCTCAAGTACCTTCAGCCCGACGGTCAGGTTGTCGCGGTAGCCGTCGTCGAAGGTGATCGTCGCCAGTCGCTCGCCCGGTTCGGGGTCGCGCAGCCATGCGAGTGCCTCAGCGGCGCTGACCATGTCGAAGTGCTTGCGCAGGTGCACCAGCCGGTCGTACAACCGGTCGGCGCTGAGAATGTGAGCGTCCTCACCGACCGGCACCACATGATGGCCGATGAATGCGTACAGGCCGGTCCTGTTGAGCCGGTCGGTGGCGTTGAGAAAGCCAGTGCAGCCACTGCTCACGCCCGTCATGTAGGCGATCTCCCGCACGCCCTGCTTCACTCGCTGTATTCGACCCTCGATCTGCGCGGTCGCCATCGCTTCCACTACCCCTTCTTACCGTTGAGGCTGCCGCCATCGTGCTTGCCGCTGATCTTGCGGAGGCGTCCGGAGAGCTCATCCCGCAGCCGCTCGACCCCGGGGCGCCAGTCATCTCGGGCGAAGAAGGCGTACTCCTTGGGGCCGGAGAGTGACGCGCCGTACTGGCCCAGCGTGATGGCCTCACCATTGCCGTGCCTCCGCGCGGCTCTGAAGCCGTCGAAGTCGCTCAACAGATCCACCCACTTCGGCGCGTCGTTATGCTGCGTCTGACGGGGGATCTGGCTCCCGGTCAGCGAGCAGTAAGCGATCTGTGCCAGGTTGACCCCGGCGACCTCGCTCGCCGCTATCCACGCCCACGGCCGCGGATTGATCTCGATCAGCCACGGCTTGCCATCCCGGGCGTCGAGCTTCCATTCCACCTCAGCTATGCCGGAGTAGTTGGCCGCCCGAAGTACCTCAACGGAGGCCTCAAGCAGCGACGGCTCCTCGGGCACTGACTCACAGAGGGTGCCGGTGCCGATGTCGGCGGGATACTGGCGCACTTTGCGGCCCGCGAATGTTCCGAGCACCTGCTGGCGCTGGTCCATGTATGCGCCCACGCTGCGCGACGCCTCCACGCTCCCGGGTATCTCCTGCTGGACGATGCACGGTGCGCCCGCTCCGATGGAGGCCCTCAGCGCATGATCGAGTTGCTCAGCCGTCGCGGCGCGCACGGCCTTCGCCTTCAGCGCCTGCTTGAAGCCATCCAGCCTCTGCAGATGGCCGTCGGTACAGACCGCGTGGCCGAGGGGCTTGACGATGGCCGGCGTGGGCGTTGACGCGATCGCGGCGGCGATCGCGCCCTCATCGGCGCAGATCTCAGTATGCGGGTAGGGCACGCCGGCGCTCTCCGCGACCGCTGCGGTCAGCGCCTTGTTGAGGCAGGCGTTGAGCGAGCTGGTGCTGAGGTAGTCGAACTGCCAGTAGAGCGAAAGCTCGCGAGCATGAAGTGCGAGCAGGGCCGCCTGGTCGTCGGCGCTGATGAACAGGACGCCTCGCGGGTTGAGGCGTCGGCCGAGATCAGCGAGCGCCTCCACGAACTCCGCCTCACGCGCGCGGTAATCGGGCAAACGCATGTACACGGTCACATACTTCGAGGCCGCGGCGGGGGGATAGGGGTCGGAACCGACTGCGATCACAGGTATGCCCGCCCGGCCCAACCCGCGGATGACGCCAAGCCCGGTCGGCACTTGCCTGCTCAGCGGCAGCAGTACCACCCCAGGTGGCATGGAGAACGGAAGACTGCCGCGAAAACCGCCACCGATGAAGAGCATCCCTGGCCCTCACCACCACATGGATCATCTGTCCGAGGTTACGTTGTGCAGCAGTCTAGCATGCCGAAGCCGGGAGGTAACTCACAATAGCTTCACAGCGTCCGCGAGGGTCACAACGACAACCACTTCCGGCAGCCTTACGCCTTCCATGTGCCATCCCGCCCCCGGCGGGACATGTGCGCCGCTCTGCATTTCGCTTCGTGCGGCACGACGCACGGGTGAGGGCATTCGTGCCACATGCATGAACGGCAACGGATAGAGGAGCCGTAAACTGCAACGACAGCGCCGCTTCGCGCCGCCCCCTGCGAGGGCGCAGGGGCCACAACGGCGCGGCGGGGTACAGGCCCCCGCCCTGCAACGACGCCACGGCCACCGTCGCCGTTGCTTTCGTCACTGCCCTTCCCCCTGTGATCTTATTGTGAGGCCGCGTTCTGCCGGCGCGTGGTAGATTACAGGCGCAACGGATCGGAATCGGCCGGGCGTCGACGTGGCGCGTGGGGGCTCTGGCTATCGCGAGAGCAGCCGGTTTCATGGTGGATGGGGGCCCAACATGATTGGGCCAGAGGCGGGCTAATGAAGGTGTTGCTGGCACACAAGTACATGTGGCGCGGAGGCGGGACCGCCACCTACCTGTTCGCTCTGATGGAGGAGCTGGAGCGGCGGGGGCATGAGTGGATTCCCTTCACCGTGGCTTACGACAAGACGGCCGTCAACACGTATGACGAATACTTCGTCACACCCCCTCTCGGTGCTGGTGAGAGCCATTACGAGCAGATGCGCCTCTCCCCGCTGGCGATGCTCAAGCTCCTGGGCAGGGCCACCTACTCGCTCGAAGCGCGGGACAAGGCGGCAAGGCTGATTGATGACACCGCCCCGCATATCGCCTACATCCACAACATATACAACTACATGTCGCCGAGCGTCCTGGACGCCTGCGCCTGCCGCGAGCTGCCGGTGGTTATGCGCGTTCCCGACTACAACCTCATGTGCGCTGAACTGCACTTCCTCCGGCATGGCGAGATGTGCACCGAGTGCATCAAGGGCTCCTACTGGAAGGCCGTGCAGCATCGCTGCCTGAAGTCCTCATTCGCCGCCAGTGCCGCACGGGCGGGCGCGATGTACATGCACAAGTGGCTTCATATCTACGACAACGTGGACCTGTTCATCACGCCCTCGGCCTTCATGCGCGAGCGGCTGATCGAGGCGGGCTTTGACGGCGACCGCATCGTGCATCTGCAGAGCTTCTATCCCGGGCAGATCCCACAGACGGAGCGGGCGCCCGAGGGCGACTACGTGCTCTACTTCGGCCGTGTGGCGCCTGAGAAGGCCATTGACACGCTCATCAAGGCCGCGGCGAGGCTCGATCGCGATGTGCGAGTGCTGATCGCCGGGGCCGATGTGGACGGTACCGAGGCGCAGTTGCGACAACTCGCGGCCGACGTAGGCGCGGAACGCGTGGAGTTCGTCGGCTTTCAGGACCGCGAGAGCCTCGACCGCCTGATCGCCGGGAGTCTCTTCACGGTTGTCCCATCGCGGTGGTTCGACAACTGCCCGATGGCGGTGCTGGAGAGCTTCGCTCATGGGAAGCCGGTCGTCGCGAGCGATGTCGGCGGTATACCAGAGCAGATCACCGAGGACTGCGGCATCCTCTGCGAACATGACAACCCCGAGCAGCTTGCGGGCGCGATGCAGACACTGATTGACGACAGCGCCCTGCGCCACACCATGGGCGATGCGGCCCGCAAGCGCCTGCAGACACACTACTCGCCGGAGCTTCACTGCGACAGACTGCTGGAGCTGTTCGAAAGGCTGATCGCGTGATGATCACGGACGCCGCGACACCTGAACTGGGCGTTGTCATCGGCTGCGACGCCGACCCCGATCGCCCTCGCTACGGCGGGACGCGCTACGACTCGTTCGACTCTCTGCGATGGCGCGGCCTGAGCGAAGGGATCGCTCATGCCCGGATGATCGCCGATGAGTTCGCGGACGCGAGCGGCAAACCGCTGCGGATCACCTGGTGCATCCGCGCAGATGCGCAGATAGAGGATATCTACGGCTGCGCCGGGTGGTGTCACGGTCAGTTCGCGGAGGCCTGGGAGCAGTTGGAGGCGACCGGTGACGAGTTGGCGTGGCATCCGCATCTGTGGCGGTGGGATGACGGCGACGGCTACTGGTATCAGGAGATCGAGGACGTCGGATGGATCGAGGACTGCCTGACCCGCGGGCATCATGCGCTGGCGCAGGGGCTGCGCCGGTCTCCCCGCACCAGCCGGATGGGCTGGGAGTTTCACAACAACGCGAGCATGAATGTGATGCGGAAGCTGAAGGTGGCAGTTGACTTCTCCGCCATCCCGGGCCGCTTCACCCCGGGGGGGCCGGATCGCTACGGCAGCGACTTCCTCTGTCACATCGACTGGCGGGGCACGCCCGAAGAGCCCTACGTGCCCTCCTACTTCGACTACCGGCAACCGGCGGGGGACGGAGAGGGCGAACTGGTGGAGCTTCCGATGTCCGTCTTCCGATCGCCCGCTCTCTCGGCAATCGCCGCCCTCAGGCGCATCCCGAGGCGACCGCTGTCGGAGTCGGTCTCGGAGCTGTCACACCTGTCGGAGCCGCTGAAAGCATACATAACCGGGCACCCCTACGTCTTCGGGAAGCTGGCGGCGAGTCGCATTGCGGCTGCCCGCTCGCAGCAGAGAGCATTGCTGGTCACGGCCTTCCATCCCGACGAACTGCTCAGCGATCATGCGGGAATGGCCAACAGCGGGGAGCACTTCAGGACGAATGTGACGCGCCTGGTGGATCTCGCGCGGCGGCGCGAGGTGCACCTGCGCTTTCTCAACGCCGCGGAGGCGCTCGACTTCATCACCGAGGGCGGCGCCGCTGCAGAGCGCCGACAATATGAAGTGCCGCCCGCGAGGGAGCAGCTTTCATGAGCATCGGCACAGACGAACGAGTAGCCGCTGAACGAGCCGCCCCACGCGGCTCGGATGAGGAGCGGCAGGCCCGTTCCTGTGGCACGGGCTCGGTCTGCTTCGTCTCAACCGGGCCACCGATGCTGCGCCTTCTGACCGGGGAAGGCCCGGACGCGATGGGCGGGGCGGAACTGCAGCTAAGTCTGCTGAGCAACTATCTCCGGAGCAACGGCTGGGGCGTGACGTTCCTGGTGGGCGACTACGGCCAGCAATCGGAGATCGTGACCGAGGACGGGACGAGGGCCATCAAGGCCTATCCGCGCGAGGGCGAAGAGAAGACACCGGGCGGTGCGCTGCGTGACGCCAACCGCCTGTGGCGGTCGCTGGCTGAGGTGGACGCGGACGTCTACGTCTGTCGTGGATTGACCGGGCAGGCCGGCGTGGTGGCGGCGTGGTGCAAAAGCTATGACCGGCCCTACGTCTTCTGGTTCGCAAAGAACGTGGACGCCCTCTACGGGATCCCGTGGATCTCCTCGCTGCCGGTGGCGGAGAGACTCCCGGCGGCGATGGGCATCGGTTCGGCGGACGCGGTGATCCTGCAGACCGACGAGCAGGGAGAGCTGCTGGAGCGGCACTTCTCACGCCCCGGCGTGTTGATCCGCAACGCGTTCCCCGTGGAGGAGCAGCCGCACCGGGCGCAGGATGGCGGCTACGTGCTCTGGATCGGCTCGATCCAGCCGAAGAAGAGGCCGGAGATGCTGCTGGAGATCGCCGCGTGGTTGCCGGACGTGCAGTTTGTCATGGCCGGCGGGCCACTGAAGAACTACCCCGACTACTACAAGCGCGTCAGGCGCGAACTCAGCAAGCTGCCTAACGTGGACTACCGGGGCTTCGTGCCCTATGAGGAGACGCCCGCGCTCTTCCGCGAGGCGAGCCTGCTGCTGAGCACCTCCGATCCGCTGGAGGAGGGCTTCCCGAACATCTTCCTGCAGGCGTGGGCGGCAGGGGTGCCGGTAGCGAGCACGTGTGACCCGGACGAGGTGATCTCGCGCAACGAGATCGGCTGCCGCTTCAGGTCCGCCGCCGATGGCATAGACAAGATCCGGGACCTGATGCAGGCGCCGCAGGAGCGCGAGAGGCTCGCTGAGCGCGCGCGACGCTACGTGGATGAGCATCACAGCATCGAGCAGATGGGGCGCAGGTTCGAGGATGTGCTCGCGTCTCTGCTCGAGGAGACGTCACTTCCGGTGAATGAGACATGGTGACGAGTGTAGGCGCCGACACAGCCTGGGGCGCAGCTCAGGCGCCCGCGAGACCCCTTGCCGAAGTCGCCAGCGCGGCGTGGCATGGCGGCGGGGGCATCTGCCTTCTGCACACGGGGCGCGCGGTGCCGGAGATGCTACTCGGCAGCGGCCATGGCCGGGCAGGCGGCGCGGAGCTTCAGCTCGCGCAGATAGCGCGCGGCCTCGCCAACCGTGGCTGGCCGATCACCTTCGCCTTCGAGAGCTACGATGACACTGAACTGCCGGATCAGTCCGAAGGCATCAGGCTGGTGAGCCGGCGCAAGTCCGGCCTGCAGGTCCCCGGACTGCGCTTCTTCACCAGCACCATGCCGTCCTGCCGCCGGCTGATCGAGACGGCCGATGCGGACATCTACATGCAGCGCGGCGCCGGATGGCAGAACGGGGTAATCGCGCGCTACTGCGCCAGCCACGATCGCCGCTTCATTCTCTGGCTCGCGTCGGCGACAGACCCCTACTGCGATGATCCGAAGAGGTCGCGGCTGCCGCTGCGCGAGCGCTGGCTGGCCCGCTACGGCATGTTGCATGCCGACGCGATCGTGGCTCAGACGAAAGAGCAGCAGGAGGCGATGATGGACCGGCATGGGCGCGACAGCGTCCTGATCCGGAACATCTGGGCGGCGCCGATGCCGGTGCCGGACCCGCCGGCCAGTCCTCCCGAGGTCTTCTGGGCGGCTACCATGCGCGGCCTTAAGCGCCCGCACCTTGTGCTGGATGTAGCCGAGGAGCTGCCGGAGATCACGTTCGTGCTTGCCGGCGGCCCGGCCGACGACGACGCCACGCTCTACGAGGAAGTGGTCGCGCGGGGACGCGAGATGAGCAACGTGAAGATACTCGGCTTCGTTCCGTTTAGCCACATTGACGACCACTTCAAGCGCGCCACGGCCTACCTTTGCACCTCAACAGTGGAGGGCTTTCCCAACACTTTCCTGCAGTCGTGGAGCCACGGACGACCGGTTGTCTCGACGGTCGATCCTGATGATGTGATAGCTGAGCACGATCTGGGGCTGCATTGCTCGGACAAAGCGGAGCTTGCGGCCGCGGTGAAACATGTGTGTGAGAACAACGAGGAGTACCGGCATCGGTGCTGGGATCACGTCCGAAGCTTTCATTCGCCGGACGTGATCATGCCGCAGATCGAGGCCGTGCTGAAGTCGCAATAGACGCTGAACTCAATCGCACGACGGGTCGGAAGAATCTGGAGGTGGCCCTGGTGCCACAGGACACCATCTTTTCGATGATCCTCGCCGGTGGGCGCGGGACTCGAATGAGATCGGACACAAAACA
>JAAYJW010000017.1 GCA_012522765.1 candidate division WS1 bacterium
CGTGGCGGCGGCGCGATGGCGATGGAGTTCTCCGGTCAGTACTGCGTTTACGAGCGCGAGGTGCAGACGGGCCTGCGGGCCATGACGAATGTCGCGACGGCTCTCGGCATGCTTGAGGGGGAGCCGGAGATACCGCCGCACAGCGGCATCAAGGTCACCGATGAGAACACGACCAGCATCGAGGCGCCCTGCAGGGGGCTCTTCGTGGAGGCGCCGGGACTGCAGCTTGAGGATCGCATCGAAACCGGACAGCGCCTCGGGCACATCATCCGCGATGACAACCTCGAGGTAGAAGAGATAGTTGCTCCGGTGAGCGGATGGCTGTGGCGCTTCGGCAGCCACCGGCCCGATCCGGATGTGAGTCTCGCCGACCAGCATCCCTACTCCGACCCCGGCGATCCACTCGCCAGCATCGTCAGCGATTAGGAGGAACGCATGTCTGAAGCCACGCTCGACCATGCAGTAGCCGCTCTGACCGACGGCAGCAAAGTGCGGATTCCGTTCTGGCACATCGACTCGGGCCGGCCGGGGGAGAAGTTCATGGTGCTGGCGGCCCAGCATGGCAATGAGGTGCAGGGTTGTGAGGCGATCCGGCGCTTCAAGGAGGTCTGCGAGCGTGAGCTTGTAGCCGGAAGCGTCCACCTCGTGCCTTTCGCGAACCTGCCCGCTGTGCGGCATCGGCGCTCGCATATCAGCCTCGGCCCCGAGCAGCCCTACGGTGATGATGAAGGACACAACATGAACCGCACCTGGCCCGGCAAGGCGCATGGCAATGACACCGAACGGCTCTCGTATGCGCTGAACGAGGCGGTCGCGAGGCACTGTACGCGCTGCCTCGACCTGCACTCGTGGTCGCGCTTCACGGCGACGGCGACACTCGCGCGGCTTGACGGCGGCCTCTCGGAGCAGATGGCGCGAGTGGCGGGCATCCGCTTCATCCAGTGGCGCAAGCCGCCCACGGGATCGAATGATGGCACGACCATTGGCGCGCTGTTCAATGACAGCGGGCGCGGCTCGATCACCATCGAACTCGCACCTCAGTGGGTGATACGGGAGAATGAGGTCTCGCTGGGCCTGCGCGCGGCGACGAACCTGGCGAAGCTTTTCGGCATGATCGGGGGCGAGATCGAGCAGATAGACCCTACGTGGAGTTCTGCCGGGAGAATGACGATGAGGCGGTGCGCATCCACGAACTCAAGGCGCCCTGCTCGGGGCTGTTCGTGGAGGCCGGACTCGCGACCTCGGAGCACGTGACCCAGCGGCAGTTGCTCGGGCACATCATCCGCGACGACACGCTGGAGACGGTTGAGGTACGATCACCCGCCGATGGCTGGCTCTGGTCCTACGGCTGCTTCCGAGCCGACTGCGACGTGGCATTGCCGCCGCAGCACCCCTACGCCAGTGAGGGAGACGCGCTGGCGGCGGTGGTGGAGAAGTAGCCCCGCAGCAGAATGTCGTCAGCCGCTTACGACGAGGTCACGCACCTGCGCGAGCGTGGCCTCGTCCACTTCCGCGTGGGCAATGACGTGCTCCGCCTCGTACTTCGTCTCCGAGACATGCCCGCGTTCGTTGAGCAGTTCGATCACGGACATGCGGTCGTAGGGGATATGCAGCGTCACCTCGATCAGGTGCGCGAAGAGCAGGTCGGACATGCGCCGGCGCAGGTCATCGAGACCGTCGCCCGTGAGCGCCGAGAGGCGGATCGTGTTCGACACGCGACTCTCGATGATCTCCACCTTGCGCTCTGAGCTTGCGATGTCGATCTTGTTGAGGACCACGATCGTGGGGATCTCCGCCGCGCCGAGTTCGTGCAGCACATCATCGGCGGCCTCATACTGCTCGAATGCGGCGGGCCACGCCACATCCACCACGTGTAGCAGCAGATCGGACTCCGTGACCTCCTCCAGCGTAGCCTGAAAGGCCGCCACGACCTGGTGCGGCAGGTCCTGGATGAAGCCGACGGTGTCGGTGACGAGGCACTCGCGGCCCGGTTCAAGCTCGATGCGCCGCGTGGTGGGGTCGAGCGTTTCGAACAGGCGGTCGCGGGCGACCACCTGGCGCGATCCCGCGAGGGCATTGAGCAGCGTGGACTTGCCCGAGTTGGTGTAGCCGACGAGCGTCGCTGTGGGGAGGCCGGAACGCTCACGGGAGCGCCGCTCGACCTTCCGCCTGCGCTGGACCTCCTCGATCTCGTTCTCGAGGCGCTGGATGCGCCGGCGGAGTGTCCGCCGCTCGACGTCAATCTTCGTCTCACCGGGACCACGGACGCCGATCCCGCCGCCGGTGCCGCCGATGCGGTCCATCATGCGGCCACGACCGGCGAGTCGGGGGAGACTGTAGCGGGCCTGCGCAAGCTCCACCTGAAGCTTGCCCTCGCGGGTGCGTGCGTGTTGGGCGAAGATGTCGAGGATAAGCTCCGTGCGGTCGAGCACCTTCGTGTCAATGGCCTTCACGAGGTTGCGGTTCTGCACCGGCGAGAGTTCCGCGTTGAAGATGACAAGGTCCGCCTCCATCCCCTGCACCATGGAGGCGAGTTCCTCGACCTTGCCCGCGCCGATGAAGGTGGCGATGTCGGGCTTGTCACGGTTCTGGGTGATGATGTCGAGGACCTGGGCGCCCGCGGTCTTCGCGAGTTCGATCAACTCGCGCATCGACCGGGCGCTGCGGCCCTCAAGCGTTTCTATGCCAACGAGTATCGCGCGCTCGACGCGCTCGTCTCGTCGTTTCTGGTCGCGGCTCAACAGTGTCACCCCGCCGGGTCACGCGCTGCCTCTACCAGGCAACGCCGCCCTCTCTCATGTTGTTGATCGCCTGCTCGATCTGCGCGAGCTTGTCCTTGCCCTTGATCGTGAGCGACATTCGGACGAAGCCCTCGCCGCAGGCGCCGTAGACCGCCCCGGGGATCGCCAGCACCTGGCAGTCCCCAAGCAGCTTCTTCGCGAACGACTCGCTGCTGAAGCCGTCCGGTACCGGCACCCAGACGTAGAACGTGGCGCGCGGTGGCTCGATGGGGCAGCCGAGGCTCTGCAGACCCGCCACCAGCGCATCGCGTCGGCGGCGGTACTCCGCCTGCATCTGCGGCACGAACTCCTCGTAGCCCGCAAGGGCAGCCGAGGATGCGCGCTGGATGCCCATGAACGTGCCTGAGTCCACGTTGCTCTTGGCGCGCGAGAGCGCCTCGATGTGCTCAGCACCGCCCCACGACCATGCCGCCCGCCAGCCGGTCATGTTGAAGGTCTTCGACAGCGAGTGCATCTCGATGGCGACATCCTTCGCGCCCTCGATCTCGAGGATGCTGTGCGGTTTGTCGGCGTCATCGTAGTACATCTCGGCGTAGGCGGCGTCCTGCACGATCAATAGCTCGTACTTGCGCGCGAACTCGACCACCTCTTCGAGGTATTCAAGCGGCGCCACCGCGCCGGTCGGGTTGTTCGGGTAGTTGAGAAAGAGTAGCTTCGCCTGCTTGCGCACCGCCTCGGGAAGCGCCTCAAGATCGGGCAGGAAGTCGTTCTCGGCCAGCAGCGGCATCGGGTATGCCGCGCCGCCGCACCAGCTTGTCTGCACCTTGTAGACGGAGTATGCCGGATCGGGCACAAGCACCACGTCGGACGGGTCTATGTAGGCCCAGATGATATGCACCAGCGCCTCTTTGGCGCCGATGGTGCTCTGGATCTCACCGTCAGGGTCTACCTGTATGCCGTAGCGGCGGGCGCCGAAGTCGGCGACCGCCTGCTTATACTCCGGGGTGCCGAAGCCGGACTCATCGTAGGGATGGGTCTCCGGGTCCCGCGCCGCCTCGCAGAGCGCGTCAATCACGAACTCGGGGGTGGGCATGTCAGGGTCGCCGATGCCGAAGTCGATCGGCTCCTTACCCTCGGCGATCATCTTCGCCTTCAGCGCAGCAATCTCTCGGAATGGATAGGGTGGGATGCGCTGAAGTCGCTGTGCCTGCTCCATCGTATGCTCCCTCGTCCGTCATGGTTAGTGTAATGCGTCTGTTGCCCTCAGACTCGCGCCGGGGCGAGGAACTCATCGGGCAGTATGCCCGCGTAGACCTCGACCGCCGGCCCGGTCATGAAGACATGGTTGTCATCGCGCCACTCTATGTCGAGGTTGCCGCCCAGCAGTTGGACCTCGATGGCGCGATCGGTGCGATCATTGAGCGCGCATGCCACGCAGGTCGCTGATGCGCCGGTGCCGCAGGCGAGCGTTTCGCCCGCCCCACGCTCCCAGACGCGCATCTTCACGTGCGTGCGGTCGAGCACCTGGATGAACTCCACGTTCGTGCGGTTCGGGAACATCGGGTGCTTCTCCACCTTCGGGCCAAGCTCATTCACCGGCGCCGTGGTGACATCATCCACGAAGATGATGCAGTGCGGGTTGCCGACGGATACTGCCGTCACCCGGACGATCTCACCATCTACGTCAAGCTCCTCGTTGATGGCGGGCTCGTCGGGATCGCCACCGTTGGTGAACGGGACCATCTTCCGCGCGGGGCGGGCCGGGCCCATGTCCACCGTGATGCTGGTGACCTTGCCGTCGTCAACCGTCAGGCTCGGCTTGACGATGCCGCCGAGTGTCTCGAAGGTAAGCTCGGTCTTGTCGGTCAGGCCATGCTCGTAGACGTATTTCGCGCAGGAGCGCATGCCGTTGCCGCACATGTTCGACTCGGATTCGTCCGGGTTGAAGATGCGCATGCGGAAGTCGGCGATCTCCGAGGGCAGGATGAGGATCAGCCCATCGCTACCGACGCCGAAGTGGCGGTCGGAGACGAGCGCCGACAGCCTCCCGAGGTCATATCCCTCGAGGTCCTGGTCATGCCCATCAATGTAGACATAGTCGTTGCCCAGTCCGTGCATCTTCGTGAATCGCAGAGGCATCAGTTCATCCCCGATTGTGTGGGCGGCCCTGCTTCTGATCGCGCACCGGGCCGATCACCGCGATGGCGCTCTTGAACACGAGCACCTCGTCATGCTTGCAGCGCAGGCGGATTGTGAAAGTGTCGAATCCCTCGACTGTACCCCGGAGCGACTTGCCCCCCAGCAGCACGATCTCAACGGGCCTCTTCGCCGTCCGCATGGCATTGAGGTAATCGTCCTGGACCTGCGGCTTTGCCGACATGGGAGCCCCCTCCCTGGACCAGCATCCTTGATGCGGCGACAGTCATGGCGGCGCAGGCGCGAAACTGCATCTCGCTGCCGGCAGATAGCCAGCGGTAGCCCTCGCTGCCGCGCAGCCATGTCACCTGTCGCTTAGCATAGTGCCTCGTGTCACGCTTGATCAGCGCCACGGTCTCGTCAAGGTCGCGCTCTCCGCGCAGGTATTCTGCGATGCGCCGGTAGCCGATCGCTTGCATAGACTGCGCATCCGAGGGAACACCCGAGGCGATGAGATCGCGCACTTCCTCAACCCAGCCCGCCTCGAACATGCTGTCCACACGGCGCTCGATGCGGGCGAAGAGCGTCTCCCGAGGAGCGGTCAGGACGTATCGGGCGCAATTATACGGGCTTGGGGCGGGAGCGTCAACGGTGCCACCGCGCCCCCGTGCGGCGGAGATGGGTGTTCCGGTCAGTTCGTATACCTCCAGCGCCCGCACAATCCGCCGGGCGTCGGAGGGGTGGATGTATTCCGTCGCGGCCGGGTCTATCTGCTGCAGGCGCTCATATATGGCCGCAGAACCGCACTGCTCCACCTCGTCCCACAGCCGCGCGCGAACCGTCTCATCCTCCGGCGGCGGCGGAAAATCGAACTGCTCGGTGAGAGCCCGCAGATAGAGGCCGGTGCCGCCGGCGACAATGGGGAGGCGCCCGCGCCGGTTGATCTCGCCGATCAGCCTCTCGGCATCCTGCTTGAACTCGGCGACCGTGTACTCACCATCTGGGGGCACGAAGTCAATGAGATGTATCGGCGCCCGGGCACGCTCTTGTGGCGTCGGTTTGGCGGTGCCGATCTCCATCTGGCGATAGATTTGCATCGAGTCGGCGGAGATCACTTCCCCCCCCACCTTCTCCGCCACCCGCAGGGAAAGCTCCGTCTTCCCCGCGGCGGTGGGTCCGCCGATGACCAGCAGCGGAATGCCATCCCCGCTCATGGGGTGAGGATCACCTTCAGCGTGGTGTCGGGCTCATCGAGCATCAGCCTGAAAGCGTCCTCAAGCTGATCAAGCTTCATGTGATGTGTCACGAGACGCTCCAGCGGCAAGTCTCCCGACTGCGCAAGTTCGATCGCACGCGGGACGGTGCCGCCGTGCAGGCGCGATCCGAGGAAGTCAAGCTCCTTGCGGACCATCAGCGCGCCGGGAATGCAGATCTCGTCGCTGCACAGGCCGAGCATGACTACCCGACCGCTGGCCGCGACAAGCTCCAGCGCCTGCCGCACCGTCGCCGGGCGTCCGACCGCCTCGATCACGATCGCCGGGTCGCTTCCTCCGAATGCAGCCGCAAAAGCCGCGGCCACGTCCTCCTCGGCGGCATTGATCGCGGCGCCGGCACCGAGCGAGCGCGCGATCTCAAGCCGCCCGGTGGCGAGATCCGAGACCGCGATGCGCTCGGAGCGCGAGAGCCCCGCCAGCAGCACGCAGAGGCCGATCGTCCCCGCGCCGATGACCAGCACGGTGTCGCCGACGGTGATGCGGGCGCGCGTGGTCGCCTGCACTCCGATGGAGAGCGGTTCGACCATCACCGCAGCATCGGCGCTCAGATCAGCCGACACCACGTGCAGGCACGGCACCGGCGCGCAGAAGTACTCGGCGAAGGCTCCGGGCGCATGCACGCCGAGCACGCGCATGTTGACGCAGCAGTTGTAGTGCCCGGTGCGGCAGGGATAGCACTCGCCGCAGGGCATCGACGGGTCAAGCACCACGCGGTCGCCCAGTTGCGGGGGACTGCTCTGGACGCGGTTGGGGATCTCCGGCGCCTCGCCCTCCACGATCTCGATGATTGTGCCGACGACTTCGTGTCCGCCGATCTCCGGATACTGAAAGAACGGCTGAGTGCCCTCGTATGCGTGCAGGTCGCTGCCGCAGACGCCAACCGCCTCCACCTCGACGAGTGCCTCCCCCCGGCGCGGTGACGGACGTTCGACTTCGCGGATTTCGATCTCGTGCGGTGCGGTGACAAAAGCTGCTTTCATGATCGGCGCTGGCTCCTGGGCTTATCATCCTGTGGATCGTGTCGCCTATTCGCGCCGATGGAGCCGCGGACCTGCGCGACGGGGCAGGGAAGATGAGGACCTTCGGCGAACCGCCCGCTCATGGTACGCCGCAGAGCACGATCGGCAGTTGAGCGCGTAACCGGCGGGCGCGTGGAGATCGCGCTACTGATCGCGGCTGTACTGATTGTGACGGTTGGCGGGCTCACCATGCGCCTGGGGCCACGCTGGCCGCGGAGATTGTTCTTCCGAGGACCGGGCGGGATCGTCATTCATCACACCGCCACCGGCGGGGTGGTTGACGGGCAGAAGGTTGATGCGCGGCGTATCGGGCAGTGGCATGCGCGGCGGGGATGGGCCGCCGAGTACCGCGGGCGTGTATACAACATCGGCTATCACTACGTGATCTTGCCGGACGGAACCGTCCAGCCGGGGCGGCCGGAGTGGATGCTCGGCGCGCATACCTACGGCTACAACGACTACCTCGGCGTATGCCTGGTGGGCAACTTCGACAGCCATGCGAACCCTGCCGGACTTCAGCAACCCTCCCGCCCCACGGAGGAGCAGATGGCGGCGCTGCGCGCGCTCTTGCTCGACCTTATGCGCAAGTACCGTCTGTCGCCGGAGGAGATACACGGCCATGGCGAACTGGCCGCGACGGCCTGTCCGGGGGATGGCTTCATGCTCGACGCGCTCAGGGAGTCGCTGCGCGGGCAGGAGTAACTTCCCGAGCGCGAGGAGGTGACGCAACGGGAAGCACGGAATAAGGGCCCGGTTCGACCCGCTCCACTGGGTCTTCATAGCTGCAGGAACACCGTCCGATTCGCCGCGCGACGTTAAACGCAGGAGGAAGACGATGGACCAACAGGTGAGCCCGGCTGTCGTAGTCATCGTGCTGATCCTGATCGTGGCAATACTCGTCGGCCTGTATTTCCTGGTCGTCGAGCGGGAGCCACAGTCAGCAGAAAGCGTGGTTGATGATACGGTCATGCCGCCGGCCGGAGATGACCCGGTGCCGGATGGCGAGCCTGCCGAAGTTGAGGAGGGCGCCCCGGGCGACACTGAAGCGGATGCGCCCGCCGCCGGGAGCGACCTGCCTGCCGGAGAGGCCGAGGGTGCGGAGCAGGAGCCGCCGCCTGCGACCGACCAGCCGTCTGATGCCGAAGACGAGTAGGATAGCGCGCGCATCATATTCGCCATCACCGCAGGCGCGGGTGGGACAGGTTCCCCCCGCGCCGCATGATTCACCTGCAGGCTGGACTTCGTCGAAGTGCTCCCGTCAGCCGACCGCAGGATCCGTGGCGCGAACAGCATCCGCGGGGAGTTCACCGCGGGCACAGGCCGGGGCGCATGGGGGATCGTGAGCAATCAGCACATGTGCAACTTCCTGCCCCGAACAGAGGCCGCGTGGCGCGAATCCCTTTGTCCTTGCAGGTCAGAGCCGCTTCTGCGTGGAATACACGCCCGGCGCGGAGAGATACCGTCGTCGCGAAGCTCAGCTTCGAGCCCGCAGCTTGTCAACTGCAGCTTGCAGCTACCATTCACGGAGGTCAGACATGAGCCAGGCAAAGATCGTGATTACCGACTACATCGAAGATAACCTCGACTGGGAAGTCGAGGAGATGGCGAAGCGGGATATCGACTTCTCGCACCACCAGCTTAAGCTCGCGCCGCAGGATGAGCTTGTCAGCGTCATTCGCGACTGTGATGTTGTCATCGTGAACATGGCCCCGATGCCCGAGGAGGTCATTGCGCAGCTTGAGAAGTGCAAGCTGATCATCCGCCACGGGATCGGCTATGACAACGTTGACACCGATGCCTGCACGAAGTACGGCATCCGCCTGGCCAACGTACCCGACTACTGCGCGCAGGAGGTCTCCGAGCAGGCGCTGGCGCTGATCCTCTCCTGCACCCGGCGGCTCTTCGAGAGCCGCCGCATCCTGGAGGAGGCCTCCGCGAGCGGCATCTGGGACTTCTCGACGCTGGGCGCCATCCACCGCATGAGCGATCAGACGCTCGGGATAGTTGGCGCGGGCCGCATCGGCTCTCGCATCTTCCGCATGACGGAGAACATCTTCGGCCGTCGCATGATCTGCGACCCGTACATGGACGACCGGCGCATCGCCGCACTCGGCGTGGAGGAGCGTTATACGCTTGAGGACGTGCTGAGCGAGGCCGACGTGGTGACGATCCACACGCCGCTGAACGAGGAGACGCGCTACCTGATTGATGAGCCGCAACTGAAGATGATGAAAGAGAGCGCTTTCCTCGTGAACACGGCCCGAGGTGCGATTGTGAACACAGAGGCGCTGACGAAGGCGCTCAAGGAGGGCTGGATCGCCGGCGCGGGCATTGACGTGTATGAGACTGAGCCGCCGCCAGCGGACATGGAGCTCTTCGACCTCCCGGAGGCCACGCTCTCGGCGCACCTCGGCTGGATGTCGGAGGAGGCGGGCTGGGATATCCGCTACAAGATCATGCAGGACGTGGACCTCTTCCTGCAGGGCGAGCCGCCGCGCTTCACCGTGAACCCGGAAGTTGAGGCGAAGCTCGACGGCGCCTATCGCGAAGTCTGAGCCGTATGCCGTGCCGTCTGGAGGGGCGGGACTACGTTCCCGCCCGGTGGTTAGCCGTCCGTTCGCACGGACAAAAGTGTCCGTGCCACAGGCACATCTGCGGTTGACGTTTGCCGTAGCCTTCACATTTCCAGCCGTTGCCGTAGTCGTCGCCGTGGAGTCGTCTGCCGTTACCTGTGCCGTTTCTTGTTCCGGCGCGTCAGCGCCGGATCCTGTCCGGGCGCGCAGCGCACGGAATCCTGTTAGAACCGCCGTTGCCGTCGCCGTCACGCCGTCGCCGTCACCTTCGGCCACGGCTTGTCGCACAAAAAGGAGCGCATGACAATGCCGAAGTACAACCTTCCCGGCCCAAAGTCGGCCGAGTACATGAAGATGTCCGATCAGTATGAGGGCGGCGCAACCAGCCGTCAGCAGCCCTTTGTATGGGACCACGCTGAGGGCGTCCGCATCTGGGACGTTGATGGTAACGAGTACATCGACTGGACCTCCGGCGTGCTCGTCACCAACGTCGGCCACTGCCACCCGCACCACGTCGAGGCGATTCAGCAGCAGGTCGCGCGTCTGATGAACCCCTACGACTTCCCGACCCCCGAGCGCGTCACCTACGCGAAGCGCCTCGTGGAGATCACGCCGCCGAACCTCGACGCCTGCTTCATGGTCACCACCGGCTCTGAGGCCACCGAGGCCGCGATGCGGATGGCGAAGCGCTTCACCGGCAAGCACGAGATCATCTCGTTCTACGGCGGCTTCCATGGCCGGACCGGGATGGCGATGGCCGCCGCGGGTAAGCAGGGCACCAAGTTCCGCTACGGCCCTACGCTCACCGGCCACATCCAGTCGCCCTTCCCGTACTGCTACCGCTGCCCGTTCGATCTCGAGCCGGGCAAGTGCGGCAACAAGTGCCTCTCGTTCCTCGACCTCGTGGTGAAGACGCAGAGCACCGGCGCGATCGCAGCGGTTATCACCGAGCCCTACCAGGGCGGCGCGGGCTTCATCTTCCCGCCCGAGGGCTGGCTGACGCAGCTTCAGACGTGGTGCCAGGAGCACGAGGTGCTCTTCATCCTCGACGAAGTGCAGGCCAGCTTCGGGCGCACCGGCAAGATGTTCGCGGCCGAGCATGAGGACCTGCGGCCAAACTTCCTGCCGCTGGGCAAGGGCATCGGCTCGGGCATTCCGACCTCCGCGCTGCTGACGGAGAAGCGGATCATGGCCGAATTCGAGCGCGGCGAGGCATCCTCGACCACCGGCGGCAACCCCGTCTCCTGCGCCGCCGCCCACGCTGTGCTGGATATCTTTGAGAAAGAGAACCTCGTGGAGAACTCGCGGAAGATGGGCGAGTACATGAAGGGCCGCCTGCAGGAGCTTCAAGCGAAGTCGAAGTACCTCGGCGACGTGCGTGGCATGGGGCTTGTGATCGGGATGGAGTTCGTGAAGGACAAGGAGACGAAGGAGCCTGCGCCGGAGATCATGTGGCAGGTCATAGACACCTGCGCGACGGAGGGGCTATGCTGCGGCGCCGTCGGCTTCTACGGGAATGTCATCCGCGTCGCCCCGCCGCTGGTGATCAGCCAGGCGGACGCGGAGGAGTCGTGCGACATCATGGAGCGCGTGGTGCTCGGGTTGGGGTGAGGGCGGCCACTCGGGCGCATTGTCGTTCCGTGACACGGACACTCCTGTCCGCGTGCCGTCTGCCGTTGCCGTTGTGGCCCCTGCGCCCTCGCGGGGGGGCGCGAAGCGCCGAAGTCGTACGACGACAGCGGCAACGGCTTTTGTAACAGGACGGCGCTAACGCGCCGTACAGGATGGCGGCTTCGCCGCCAACAGGAAACGGCACAGGCAACGGCGACTCTCGTCCATGTGCCTGGAGACGTTGATTTCGTAGCCGCAGTCGCACGACGGCGGCTATACATGTGGACGTCAACGGCTGTAGAAGGGCTGCACAAGCCAATCCCTTACGTAGTGCGGGCGCCTCGCCCGCACACGCGCAGTATCAGACGCAAAGGAGAACATGATGGCAAACGATCATCAGGAAGCCGCATCCAAGCTCAACGATAACGCGATCGCGCTGCTGTCCGAACTGATCGCGTTTGAGTCGATTTCAGGCAGTGAGGGCCCCGCGATGCGCTACATGCACGAGCGCATGAGCGAGGTCGCCGACGAGGTCGAGTTCGTCGAAGTGACCGAGGCGATTAAGGACGATCCCGATTACTCCTACCCGGTCGTGACGCAGTACGGGGACCGCCCGAACATCCGCGCGGTCCGCAAAGGCACCGGCGGCGGTAAGACGCTCCTGCTGAACACGCACCTCGATGTCGTCCCGCCCTCATCCGGCCACGTGGACCCGTTCAAGGCGCGGCTTGAGGATGGCGTCATTTTTGGCCGGGGCGCTTGCGACGCCAAGGGTCAGGCGACCACCGTCTGGCTGCTCTTCAAGCTGCTCGATGAGCTTGACATTCAGCTTGAGGGCGACATCATCGCACACCTCGTCATTGAGGAGGAGATCGGCGGCAACGGAAGCGTCGCGATGGCCCGCTACGGCGACACCGCCGATGCCTGCGTGGTGCTCGAACCGACGAACTTCATCCTGCTGCCGCAGGTGCGCGGCGCGGTGTGGTTCGACGCCACCGTCTACGGCCAGGCCGGCCACTCCGGCATGCCCGGCGGCACCGTCAGCGCGCTGCTCAAGGCGATCGACATCGTCGGCTACTTCACCGAGTATCACGATCGCATCCTCGCCGAGTCGCGTGGCAAGTACCCGCTTTTCGACCAGTTCGAGAACCCGATGCCGCTGACCGTCGGGCGGCTCGAAGCCGGTAACTGGCCCGCGCAGGCGCCGCAGTTCGCGAACTTCAAGGGCGTCCTCGGGCTGCTGCCGGATCGCACGAAGGAGCAGGTCATGGAGGAGATGGAGGCTGCGGTGCGACAATCCGGCGATCCGTGGCTGGCCGATCCGAAGAACTTCGAGATCGACTTCACCTACCGCCACGATGCAAACGTCATCGAACCCGATCATCCGCTGGTGCTGGCGCTGCAGGATGCCGCCCGATCCATCGGCAAAGCCGGCGACGTCTCAGCGATGACCGCCTCATGCGACGCGTGGCTTTACAACAACCAGCTTGGCATTCCGACAGTTGTCTTCGGGCCGGGGAATCTCGGTGTTGCGCATTCGGATCAGGAGCAGATCCCGGTGCAGGAGATGCTGGATGCCGCCGCCGTGCTTGTGACGTTCGCCGACGGTTTCTGCCGCTGAGACAACAGGTCTGATCTCGCGCGGCCGGCATCTGCGGCAGCGCGGGTGGAACTTCCGGCGAAGTTGCCGGACAGACTCGACGTGGAGATGCGCGAGCCATCACTGGCGCGGGAGGCGTAATGCCGGCGGTAATACTGATCGTGATACCGGTCATCGCGGCCGGTGGCGACAGCGACATAACTGAGACAATCGGCGTAGGCATGGCGATGGGCATGCAGCTTCTGATGCCGGTGCTCTGGCTGCTGATCGTGGGCATACAGGCGATCTTCTTCTACGCCTTCGTGTTGGTGGCCGAGGGCAGGGGCGCGTGGGAATCGGTCGTGCTCTCGTGGGAGAAGGTCAAGCCGGACTTCTGGTCTTATGTCGGGATGTTCCTGATATTGTCCTTTGTCAGCAGCCTCGGCAGCTATGCCTGCTATGTAGGTATGCTGCTGTCATATCCGCTGATGCCGTGCGCACAGGTGGCGGCATACAGGTGGCACTTCCGCCGCGAGGTAACTTAGATCACGCGGTTATACTAGACAAACGAAGATGGAGCGAGATGCGATGCTTGCACTGCAGAAGGTAGCAAAAGGCGTAGGAAACATGGAGTTGCGCGACGTTCCCGAGCCCGAGCCGCAGCCGGGTTGGGTGAAGATAGAAGTGAAGGCCGCCGCGATCTGCGGCACGGACCTGCATATCCGGCACGATCAGCACCCCTACTGGCCGCCCGTCACGCTCGGGCATGAGTTCTCAGGTGTGATCGTCGAGCTTGGCGAGGGTGTTGAGGGCTGGGAGGTCGGCGAGCGCGTCGTGAGCGAGCCGCATACCCGCGCCTGCGGCCATTGTTGGCTCTGTCGGCGGGGGCATGTTCAGGTCTGCGCACAGAAGCGTTCCCCGGGGTGGGGGATAGACGGCGCTTTCGCGAAGTACCTCGTCACCGAGAGCAAGCTGCTGCACCGGCTGCCTGACACCGTCAGTTTCGATGCGGGCGCCCTCGTGGAGCCGACCGCGAACACCGTCCACGATGTTGGCGAGCGCGCGAAGGTCGAGCCGGAGGACTTCGTGGTAGTGCTGGGCCCCGGCCCGATCGGCCTTCTCGCAGCGCAGGTGGCAAAGGGCGCCGGGGCGCGCGAAGTGATGGTCATCGGCACTCCCGCAGACGCGCAGTTGCGCCTGCCGGTCGCCGAGAAGCTGGGCATCGACTACGTGGTCAATCTCGCGGAGCAGAATCCGCAGGAACTGTGCATGGAGCTTACCGGTGGGCGCGGAGCCGACCTTGTGGTCGAGTGCTCTGGTGCGGCACCGGCCATCAACTCGGCAGTGCAGCTTGTGCGGAAGAAGGGCCGCATCTGCGTCATCGGCATGACCGGCAAAGAGAAGATCGAGTTCACCTGGGACGCCGCGATCTTCAAGGCCCTGGATATGATCTTCAACGTCTCCACCAGCTACACAAGCTGGGACCGGGCGATCTCGATGATTGAGAAGGGCAAGGTCAACGCCGAGGCGATCATCACGCATCGCGAGCCGCTGGAGAACTGGGAGGAAGTATTCGACGCACTCGAGCGGCAGGAGGGCCTGAAGGCGCTGTTTATTCCGTAATCAACGGCTACCTCACCCCCCGACCCCCTCTCCCTGGTCCCGCCCAAACGGCAGGCGGGACAAGCGGGAGAGGGGGAGAACGATATTGAGGAAGTGGCGCGGGAGGAAAACGTGGCGACATACCTCGCATTTGTGGCGCACAGGGATGACGAACTGAACATCGCCGGCACCTTCATGCGGCTGCTCGATGATGGCCACCGCTGCGTAATCGCCTGCATCACCAACGGCAGCCGTGGCGGGCTCTTCGATCTAAGCGAGGGCGAGCGGAAGGAGATCGCTCGTGCCGAGTTCGACGCGGCGACATCAGTCATCGGCTGCGAGACGCGATGGCTGGACATCAACGAGCACGAGTTCCCGCACCCGGAGACGCAGATCGAGGCGCGAAAGCGGATCTTCGAGGTGCTCTGCGACGTGGACCCAGACTATCTGGTCCTCCACCCCGGCCCGCCGCTGAACCAGTTCGACTACCACGAGCATCACTGGCTGGCGGCGCAGCTCCCCTACGCGGAGAGCTACAGCGCGTCGAACCCGAACTATGCGAGGCCGCGCGGGCTGAAGCCGATGAGCGCCGTGCCGCCGGTCTTCCACATGTGCCCGATCGGGATGCCGATGAGGCCGGACCGATACGTTAATGTCACCGACTACCTCGACCGCAAGCTCGAGGCGGCGAGCTGTTACGCGAGCCAGTTGGCGTTCCTCGCCGATCATGACAACGTGAATTTCGTCGAAGTACACCGGGCGCAGTCGATCGTCTACGGCTCCTACTGCGGCGTCCCGGCGGCCGAGGGTTTCTGCACCTCGCCCGCATGGAACCGCCTGGTGGCCGAGACGGGGCTGCCGCAATAGAGACAGGAGGGACGCATATGAGCGACACGAAGATGGGCTTTGGCATCGTTGGCTGCGGGCTGGTCTCGCAGTTCCACGGCGCGGCCATCATGAACTCGCAGAAGGCGGAACTGATCGCCGCCACCGACCCGAATGCGGAGCGACTTGAGGAGTTCATCGCGAAGTATGGCGGTGAGAAAGCGGAGAGCTTCGAGGCGCTGCTCGCGGACGAGCGTATCGAGGTGGTGAACATCCTCACCCCGAACGCCATGCACGCGGACTTCGCGATCCCGGCGCTCAGGGCTGGCAAGCACGTGATCGTGGAGAAGCCGCCGGAGATGAAGCTGTCGAAGACCGACGACATGATCGCGGCGGCGGAGGAGAACAACCGCAAGCTGGCGATTTCGCTGCAGGTGCGCTTCCGCGAGTCGATCCGCGCGATCAAGGGGGCCATCGAGCAGGGGCGTTTCGGCAAGCTCCTCGAGGGCGACGCGTACATGAAGTGGTTCCGCCCCAGCGACTACTACCACATGGACGACTGGCGCAGCAAACGCGAGCAGGGCGCGGGCGTGACGATCCAGCACGCGTTCCACTACATTGACCTGCTGCACCACCTGATGGGTCCGGTGAAGGTCGTAGACGCGCGCATGACCAACCTCATGCACCCGGATGTGGCGCTCGAGGATACGCTGAAGGCATTCCTGTACTTCGAGAACGGCGCGGAGGGTCTCGTTGAGGCCTCCACGGCGCTGTGGCCGGGACGGCCGCCTCGTATTGAGGTCAACGGCGCGGATGGCACTGCCGTCACCGAGGGCGAGATCGTGCTGGCGTGGGACTTCCGCGATGAGCGGCCCGAGGACGAGCATGTCCGGCAGATCGGCCGGGGCTCTGTGGCTGCCGGTGGCACCGGCGCCGCCGATCTCTCCTACGAGGAACACATGTGGCTGGTTGATGACATGGTGGACGCGATCGCCGAGGATCGCGATCCCTACATCACCGCAAAGAACGCACGGCATTCGCTGGAGATCGCGCTGGCAATGTACCTCTCAGCCGATGCAGGTGAGCCGGTGGAACTGCCGCTCCCGGCGGATGTGAGCATCTAAACGCGACCGTCAGCAGTGAGTTACGCGCAACGGCAACGGCCTGGCGGTCGTTGCCGTTGTTATTCCGCGGGGACGTCGATGTCTCGCTTGTCATGTGGCACGGGCGCCTCGCCCGTGCGTCGTACCGCGCGCATGTACTCGCAAACGACCGACGGGTCCCGCCCACGGGCGGGATGGCACATGGAATGCGCCAGTTTGCGTTAGCCGTTGCTGTTGGAGAGGTCGGCCCCCGCGCCGACCTGTGCCGTTGCTGTTCGCCGTTCATGCGGCTCGCGAACGACCCACGGCTCCCGCCCACCGGCGGGATGGCACATGAAGATCGTGAGGCCATCGTCGGGCATTGCTTCTCGGTGGCGCCTGACTACCACCCCAGCCGGTACTCAAGCTCCCGCATGTCCTCGTGAACGCGGCCGGCCTCAAGCGCTTTCACGTAGTGCTCCGGCAGGAGCGAGCGCGAGGTCGTGTAGGCTACCGCCATGAGTTCCATCATGCGGATATCGTCCGCGCGTGAGATGCCCGGTGGGATGTAGTCGTCCACCGCGAAGCTCAGGTCCTCCAGGAGCACTTGCTCATGCCCCTCCTGAAAGGCCCTGCGTTGGGCTATGCGCACAAGCTCGCGCAGGTCCGCGCCTGAGTAGCCTCCGGTCTTCGCCGCGATGCCGCTGAAGTCGCCCTCCTCGAACTCCACATTGAGGTTGCGGAAGCTCACGCGGATGATCGCCTCGCGCGCCTCCTCATCAGGCAGCAGGAACGGTATCTTCATGTCGAAGCGCCCCGCCCTCAGGGTGGACTGGTCGATCAGGTCCGGGCGATTCGTCGCCGCACCGAAGATGATATGCCCCTGGTGGCGGTCCTGCGAGAGGAAGTTGTTGAACATACCGAAGACGCGCCGGCTCACGCCCGAGTCGCTGTCTGAGGAGACTCGGCGCCCGTAGCTCTGGTCGAACTCGTCTATGAAGACGAACACCGGCGCGAGCGCTTCAAGGTAGTAAAAGAGCTTCTCCAGGTTCGCTTCGGTGGAACCGACATACTTGCTGAAGATGTTGCGCAGTTCGACGAACGGGATGCCGATGTCGCGCGCGAAGCACTGCATGATGAAGGTCTTACCCGTGCCGGGCGGCCCAAGCAGCAGAATGCCCTTGGGCACCAGACCGCTGCGGCCCTCACGGAGCGCTCGGACGGTGTCGAGCAGAAGCTGCTTCTGCTTCTCCACGCCCGCGACGGCATCGAGGCCCAGAGGCGACTCGGTGAACTCTACGAGGTTGCCGATCTCCGCCTCAATCGCCTCGCGCTTATGCCGGCTCACCTCATGCAGACCCAGCGCGCGATGCTCGGCATGCGCCGAACGCACCATCGCTGCGATCTGCTGCAGCGTCATGCCGTTGGTGACCTGCGCGAGCACCGGTCGGGTGACCGCGAGGTCGCCGTTGTCAGAGGCGGGCGCGTCGGATTGCGGGCCTCCGGCAAGCAGGTGCTCGATGTACTCGAAGCGCTCCGACTCGCTCGGCAGCGGCAGTTCGATGATCGCCGTCCCGCCGCCACGGCTGTAGAGGTCCTCATGCACGTCCGCGAGCGACTCGGCGATCATCAGCACGAAGCTGTTGCGCCGCGCGAGGCGCGGATCGGTGGCCAGCGAGCGCACCGTAGCGAGCAGGCGCCGCTCCTCCGCGCTCATGAACCGGTTCTCCTGCTCCGGAAAGACCTTGTCCACGAAGTCGATGATCAGCGCCACCCGGCTGCGGCTCATCAGGAAATCCTGCAGCACCGGGATGGCAAGCTCGGGGCGGTAGCTGTCACGCATCGACACCCCCGGCTCACCTCGCGCCGTCCGCACGTCGAGGAACGCGCCGAACTCCTTCTCGTCCTCCGGCGTGGGGAAACTGATCCCCCGGCCGATGTCGTACATGACCGTGGTCTTCCCGCCGCAGAAGGCCCGGTGAACGAACTCCGGCAGCGTGTGATATCGGTCGCCGAAGCGGACGACATCACGCACGCCGTGGAGGAGGAAGACTGACGCAGCACGACTGGTGAACGCGCTGCGGACTTCCTCCGCCCACGGGGGGAGCCGGACCTCGTCTCGTTCAGTTTCGGGCATCGTGTCGCGATCCACCGCTACTGCTGGCTCTCGCTCTGTTCGATGCCAAGCTCGCGGTCGATCTCAGCCATCTCCTCGGGCGTTGGCCCGGAGGTGATGTGCTGCTCAGTCTCTTCGGAGGCGGCCACGGTCTCCATCGTCCGCTGGGCCTCCTCCTCGGGGATCAGCCCGAGTTGCCGCTGATACTCGATGTAGGCCATCTCGGCATTCTGATCCGATACGTCAAGCTCAAGCTCCGCCATCTGCGAGTCCAGCGTCTGAGACGCGACCTCCGTGCGCGCCTGGGCGCGAGCGAGGTCCTCATCAATGCGCTCGGTTACACGCTCGAGCGTATCCGACTGATCGCCGACCTCGAAGGCCGCCATGGTCGAGGCGATCTGCTTCTCCACCTCGGCCTGCTTGGCGCGGGAAAGCTGCCGCTTGGCCTCCTCGATCTGCCGGTTGATCCGCTGCTCGTATGCCGCGCGCTGGCGCATCATCTGTGCCGAGGCCTCGCGCGCTCGCACCAGTTGCTCCTCGATGCCCTGCATCTCCATCTTCGCCGTCTGCAGGGACGCGATCAGCCTCTTGGCAAGCTCCTTCTTCCCCTCACCCATCTTCACCGCCGCCTCAACTCGCGGCTCGAGCGCCGCGACCGTCTCGCGTTTGCGCTCGAGTTCCATCTCCAGCAGCTTCTCATGCTTGATGACCTCAGCCACCTGCGCGTTGAGCCGTGGCATCTGCGCGCGCATGTCGTCCATGTACTGGCGCAGCAGAAGCTCCGGGTTCTCCATGCCACGGATCATCCAGCCGAACATCGAGCGGAAGATCGCCTTGATGCGGGCCCACATCGTGCGTCACCTCCGGGGTTGATCCGGGCCATCGGCCCGGCTGCGTATGCGTGCTGCTACAAAGTCTCCGTCTCCGTGCCCAGCACCTCTTCGAGCGCCGCCACGGATGCCTTCATTTCGGTGATTCTGCGCATCGCCGACTGGTCGTCGTGCATATCATACTCCAACGGTGCGCCCGCGGCGAGACTCGCGGCACGATCTGCCAGCTCCTCGGCAGTGGCCTGCAGCGAAGCAAGCGTGGCGCGGTACTGCTCCAGCTTCCCGACGAGGCCCTCCCGATGCGCCTGGCGAGCCTCCACGCGCTTGATAGACTGCTCGATCTCCCGCCGGGCGGACTCGTCGGTTGTATGTTCGAGCCTCGCGCGCAGTCCCTCCGCCTGGGCGGCCAGAGTCTCGGCGCCGGAAGACGCGAGGTGCCGATGGAGGGTCCCCGCCTGCCTGCCGAGGCGCAGCACCGACTCGCGGACCTCCTCGGCCTCGCGCTCGATGCCCTCAAACAGGGGCCGGTGGGCAGGTGGCACATCACGCACCGCCGCCCGCAGCCGATCCAACGCCTCGTTCACGTCAAGCAGGTCGGCCTGGATGCTCGGGGGGAGGTGGCTGACGTCTGGGCCGCGCCTGGCGGGCTTCGCCGCGTACGCGGTCATCAGCACCGCCAGCAGCCACGCGGCGATGCCGGGCACGAGCACGACCGGTGCCAGCAGCGAGCCGAAGACCGTGAGCACCGCGATGCCGATGGGCAGCGGCTTCACGGCCGCGCGCGCCAGGCGGCCGGCGAATGGTTCGTGCGACGGTCCTATCATCTCATCACCCCGCGCATGATGGGCCAACACACTCGTGCATTTCTCCAGTGGTGAGCGGCATACCTGCAGGTCCGCGCTGCTCTCTGAGGAAGAACTGTCGCTGGCACACGATCGGTACGCACGTGAGCATCATGCGAAGGGATGGATCGTCATGGGCGAGCTTCGCGTCGGGGCCGCCGAAGTAGATATCACGCCGAAGCTGGGTTCCGTGCTGGCTGGATCGCTCTCGCCGCGCTACGCCGAGGATGTCAGCTACCCGCTGCTCAGCAAAGCGGTCGTCTTCGATGACGGCGAGCGACAGGTTGCATACGTGCAGAACGACCTCATCATCCTTGTGCGCGAGCAGTTCGACGTCGCGAAGGCGCGGGCGCAGGAACTGACGGGCATTCCGGCGGAGAACATAATGATGTCCGCCACTCACACGCACTACGGACCCGCGACCTACAGCATGTTCGAGGTGCCCGCGGAGGAGGAATACGTCGCGTGGGCCGTCGAGCGCGTCGGAGATGCGGTGAAGCTGGCGCAGAACCGCCTGGAGCCCGCGGTGATCGGGCATACCAGCGGCTTCTGCCCGGAGGAGACGCACAACCGCCGCTGGTGGATGCGCGACGGTTCGGTGCAGATGAACCCCGCGGTGGCGAGCGAGGAGCTTGTGCGGCCCGCCGGGCCCACCGACCCGGAGGTGGCGCTGCTGGTGGCCGAGACGCTGGATGGTGAGCCGATCGCCGCCATCGCCAACTACTCGCTGCACTACGTCGGCAGCGCTGGCAACGTGATCTCCGCGGACTACTTCGGCGCCTTCGCTGAGGCGCTGCAGCGGATGGCAGGCGCCGGGTTCGTCGCGATCATGGCCAACGGCTGCTGCGGCGACATCAACAACGTGGACCGCACGAAAGCACCCTCCGGTGAGCCGCGGCCCTACCCGGACTATCAGGTCGATCGCGTCGGTAACGCGCTGGCTGCCGAGTGCTGGAAGCGCTGGAGCCAGCTTGATGAGCGCATCGAGGACGCGACGGTCGGCGCCGCGACGGCATATCCCGTCTACCGTCGCCGGACCCGCGCTGAGGAGGAGCAGAGGACAGTGGCCGGTGGCATGCGCGCGACCGAGCAGATCGGCTCCAAGTGGCCGCAGTTCGTGGAGAGCTACGCGCGCGAGCGCGAGGCGATGGACCGGATGCCGCTGGAGATGGAGACGGTGGTGCAGGCGCTGCGCATCGGCGACATGGCGATGGTCGGCTTCCCCGGCGAGTTCTTCGTCGAGTACGGCCTCAACACCAAGCGCAGTTCGCCCCTTGCGCGCACAATGACAATCGAGCTTGCGAATGACTGGATCGGCTACGTGCCGACCGACGCGGGCCTCGATCAGGGCGGCTATGAGACATGGCTCGCCCGCAGCGCGCGCGTGGCGAAGGGATCGGAGAAGCTCTTCCTCGACGCGGCGGCAGATTGCCTCGACCGGCTCGCGGAGGAGGAGTGACGCCGGGACAGCTTCAGTTGGCGATGCTTAAGCGGAAAGGGCGCCGCCGCCTGCCGCTCTCGGGCGGCCCGCGGCGGATGAAGGTCTCCGTGGCGTCTGCGGCGAAGGGGCACGCAGTTCCCATCGCGAAAGCCCGAGGTGGACCATGGCGCTGCGCATTGCCATCTGTTCGAAGATACTGCAGGACTACGAGATCTCAGAGGCCGTCTCCATCGCCGCTGAGATCGGCTACGAGGGCATCGAGGTCTTCGGCGTGGAGAAGCACCTGCCCGCCGATGTCTCCGACGGCCGTGTGCGCAGCCTCGCCGGGCAGCTTCGCAACGCCGGGATGGAGTGCGTGACGCTATGCACCTACATCGGCGCGTTCTCGCAAAAGAGCGATGACGAGTGCCTGCGCGACGTCGAGCACTTCCGCCGCTACATGGACATCGCGGAGGAGCTTGAGTGCGACATGATCCGCGTACAGCCCGGTGGCCCTCCGAAGCCGACCGCCGCGCGCGAGGACCACTGGGAGCGAGCCGCATTCTACCTCCGCGAGTGCTGCGACCTCGCGCTCAGCCGCGACCTCGGCGTGGTGATGGAGAACAACTTCGGCCTCTCGGCCACCTGCGACGCCACGCTGGAGATGATCGCGCGGGTAGATCGGCCGAACCTCGGCATAAACTACGATCCGGGCAACCTCTACCGCCTCGACCGCTACTACGGCATCGAGGCGCTGGCGCGTTTCGGAGAGTTTGTCTGGAACGTGCAGGTCAAGGACTGCTACCACGACGACAGCACCGATGACTACCAGTTGCTGCTTGGCGAGGGCGAGGTAGACTACGGCTCGATCTTCGCGTGGCTCAACGAGAACGACTACGACGGCCATGTCTCCGCCGAATCGCACAAGGAACCGACCGACGATCTGACCGCGGTGGATATCGCCCGGCACGAGTACAAGGCGATCCGCTCGCTGATCGAGAGTATCTGACGCCTACGCCAAGGGTGCATGCAATGCAGCAGACAACACAGCTACGCCTGCACGAGAACGTGCAGTTCATCTACGAACTCGTTCTCGCGCAGATGGAACTGCGCGCACGTGGCGTTGAGTTTGAGGTAGGCGGCGGCCTCCGCAGTTTCAGTACCAACGGCTCACTCGACCGGGAGGCGCTTCTGCGCCGGTCGGCCTA
>JAAYJW010000209.1 GCA_012522765.1 candidate division WS1 bacterium
CCAACCGCTCGCCCTCCACCTCGCTGCCGTCGGGCAGCAGCCAGTGGACGTTCCGCAGGTCATCGTCAAAGTCACGCACCACCGCGGCCAGTTGCACCGTGCGGCCCTCGCCGGGCGAGAACGCGGTCTGCCCCTCGATCAGCACCTCGGGCGCTGAGGCGTTGAACCAGCGGCCCTCGTGCAGTGCCGCCCATGTTGACCATCCCACGGCGGAGAGCCGGATGCGTCCGGGACCGGCAAGTTCCAGCGCGTAAGGGCCGTCCGCCCGCGCCTGCTCCGGCCTGATCTCGTCGCCCTCGGGGGAGACGAGGCGCCATGACGGGCGGTCATCGAGTGCCGCTACGTCAATCGAGCGCTGGTACTCGCCCATCGGGTGCAGGACCAGGCGCGTGCCCGCCTCCGGCACCTCCACCTCCAGCCCACCCTCCAGTGAGATCACCATCGGGTTGACCGAACAGCTCACCTGCCACGATCCGGCCCCCTCGCTCAGCCTCAGGGAGTAGATGCCTTGCGCAGCTTCGGGCGCCATGATACGCCCGTCGGCATCCGGTCGCAGTGATGCGCCATCGGGGGCGACCAGCTCAGCGGCTCCGGCGGGTGCGGGGTGGCCATTGCGGTCGAACAGGCGCACCTGGACCGGGCGGGAACTCTCATTGCGCAACAGGATCAGTGCGCCGCGTTCGCCGCCGAGGCCGGGCTGATGGAGTTGCTCGATGCGCGTCATCGCGTGCACGATGTAAGGCGTCCAGCGCGCCTGGGAGAGGCTGGTGAGCCTGTCGAAGTCCACGTTGAGTGATCGGGTCGCCACGTCCGCAAAGAGGGCGTCGCCCGAGAGTTCCCACGCGAAGAGCATCAGCCCGCCGAGCGATGCCGCCCGCGTTCCGGAGAGGCTGCTCTCGGGGCAGGAGGTGTAGCGGAACATCTCGGCGTCATCTGCCCACATCTGCTCGATCACGTAGCGCGCCGCGTCGGGAATGGCCTCCTCAACGCGCTTGTCGCCGGTCTCCAGCCAGTACTCCCGCAGCCCCACGCCGAGGATGCCCTGCATGAAGCTGCAGGCGCCACGGCAGCGCGGCTCGCAGTGGCAGTGGCCGGGCACAAGCTGCCGCTCCCAGCCGGAGCCGGGAGTGCGACGCTCGAGTGCACGGTCCACGATGATCCGCGCCGCGTTGAGGTAGAACGGATCGGCGGTGGTGCGGTAGGTTGCCATGGTGGCGATCAGATGCCAGCCTGGCACACGCCCGTTGGTGAAGTCGTAGTTGTTGATGTATGCGCCGCCGTAGTGGTCGGAGATCATGCGCGCGGCCTCAATCGCCGTAGGGTCGCCGGTGAGCATGAAGTACTCGCAGGTCCCGCGCGTCCAGGTGTGCGTCGGCGACTGCCCCGCCCGTGGGCTGCCGTACTGATCCTCCATCATGCGGTCCACGTATGAGCCAACGTGGCCGATGGAATGAGTCCACGAGCCGCCCTCGCGCCCCGGATAGCCGAACCAGTGGCAGAGGTCAACATCCACGTCATGACGGGCCATCGCGCGCATCAGTTGGTGCCATCGGAAGCTCGCCTCGCGCACGAACATCTGCGCGGCGGTGTGATGGTGATCGTACTCGCCGTTCGACCAGTTCGCGCCGCGCTCGCCCCACTGGTCGCCGTAGTTGAGCATCCCGAACTCCTGCACGCTCTCGCGCCGCGCGATGTACGAGTTCAGCGCTCGATCGCAGACCTCATCGTAGCGCGGAGTGCTGCCCGCCGTGCGCGGCACATAGTCGCCGAATGCGCCCGATTCGGAGTACCACTGCGGCTCCGCCGCCAGCACGGGCGGCTCGCTCCCAAGTGCCGCGAGTGTATCGCCATCAGTTCCGCTGGTGTCCAGCCAGACCTCATGTATCTTCGACGTCCCCTGCCGGATCTTGTACACGCCATCCTGCAGATAGTAGTACAGCTTGTACAGTTCGCGCTCGGTGCAGTCGTCATACTCGCCATCGGCGAAGTCCGGGCAGATGTCGAGGTAGAGCGCCCCACTTTCCGCGCCGATGCCCTTCGGGTAGAGCTGCCAGAAATCCGCGCAGGCGAGGGTGAGGGCGTCGGTGGCGATCCATCCCGGTGCTCTCCGGCCCTCGGCCGCGCCTGAGTAGGCGTTGTCGCGAAGCTGCACGAGGCCGAACGCCTCCGCGGCTGTGCCCGCCACAGGCTCCTCGGCGCCCAGCAGCACTTGCGCGCCACCATCGGACAGCGGCAATTCGAGGCGGATCGAGTCGAACTGGCTGAACTCGGAGGCGCCACGGTCGTTCATCCAGCGGTAGCTCAGCTTCACCGCCGGGTATTGCGCGAAGAACGTGAGGCGGATGCGGTAGTCGAAGAACTCGCCCGCTTCGCCGGTGTGGTGCCCGTCCAGGCGCACTACGGTCCGCAGCGGCCCGGCCTCCTCGACAGTGACAGCGTCAGGCGCGCCGAGTGTGTCATACACATTCCCCGCGTCATCCACGAGCGTTATCCGCGCCGGGCGGTCGGGGTCGGTGATCGCCACGCCATCGCGCGCAAGGCTTGCGAAGAGCCCACTCGCGTTGGTGTCGAATCGCGCGGTGAGGCCCGCGGCGGAGACGACCAGCGAATTGCCATCCTGCGCGACCGTCACCGGTTCGGCGACATCTGTGCGCGTCACCTCGCGCCCGTACTCAAGCGCCAGTGCGACATCGGCTCCGGGCGCGATCGTGTCAAGCAGCGCGACCTTCACTGAACCGTCCGGCCAGTGCACCAGCGGGCGCGTCTGCAGCGGCGCCTCAGCGCCATCCGCCAGCAGCCGCAGGTGATCCGTCGAGTCCAGCGCGCCCTGCGGGAAGGGTACGCCCGCAGTCAGCGGATAGCCAACCGGCAACGGGCGGCCATCGTTGAGCAGGCTCAGGTTGATCCGTTCGCGTGCCACATTGCAGGGCGCTATCTGAGGTTCTCCGGCCGTGAAGGTGACTTCGTGCGCGCCCGCCTCGGCGGCGTCAACTGCGAGCGTGTACCGCCGCCCCGCCTCGAGGTCCGGCAGGTAGACGCGGTGGTTCTGCAGCGGCTGCACCTCGACGATCGGCTCGCCGACACCGCTCAGGGTGCAGGCCGCCGGCCAGGTGGTGATCCATGTCGCGCGCATTTCTTCGCGGTCCCAGTCCCAGCCCACCTCCAGGTGTTCGAGGCGATGCGGCGGCTGCCGCACCTCAGGCCGCTGCGCCAGCAGCAGTATGTCCTCGACGATGCATTGCCCATCACCCGCGGCGCGGAGCGTGATCGTCTCCTCTCCGGTCAGCGCCATCGTCTCGGGCGTGAAGAAGAGCCGCTGCCGGTTGTTATCAGCATCGGCGATGAATGTGCCGACCGGGTCGCCGTCGAGGGCCAACTCGTAGACCTCGCGCCCGGGGCCATCGTAGACTACCGCGGCGAGATGCCACCGTCCGGCCTGCGCCTTCGCGCTCAGCGTTCCCTCGCCAGCGGTTCGGCGCATGGAGGGCCAGCGGTACTCCGAGTGGTTGTAGGCGAAGCTGACGGCCTCACAGTCCTGGAATGAGTTGATGATCACGTTCCGCGCATCGCCGTTGATCTCCCAGAGCAACGCCGCGTCCTGTGTCACGTCGAAGCCCTCTCCCTGCTTGACATCGGCCAGCGTCATGACCCGTTCGCGGTCGGTGTCACCGGGGCCGGAGACTTCGCGCCATCCCAGTGAGTGGCGGCTCTCGTGCGGGTCGCGCTGCTCGGACAGCACCTGTATCCGGAAGACCGAGCGCCCGTCCCGCTGGTTCAGCGGCAGGTCGGCGCAGATGTAGAGAGTGCCGTCTTCGATGGTGACGCGCGGGAGGGGGAAGTCGCCGCGCCGCTCTTCGGGCAGGTAGAACATCTGCGACGGTGTGCCACCGGAGTGCCCGTAGGTGGTCTCGCAGCCCATCCCCTCGCGACCGGTGGCCGGGTCATTGTCCGCGTCCACGTAGAGGATCACTGAGGCGTTGTCGTAGCTGTAGGGCTCGGCGAACTCGATCGCCCAGAGCCAGCGGCCCTCCGCGACGTTGCCGAAGTGGACGCGGGTGATGTCGTAGCGCCCGCCATTGACCTCGCGCACGTCTCCGGCGGGGTCCTCGGCGATCACCTCGAGCGTGTCGGAGTAATCCGGCGCGATGAGCAGTTCCTTCTTTGCCTGCTCGGAAAGCTGCGTCCCGTCTATCTCCTGCGCGGCGCAGGGGATGGCGACGATGCTCATGGCGATGAGAGCGAGGAGGTACCCCATGTCAGGCTCCTGTGGCGTGGCAATGGTGGTTGAGCGTTGAGGAGGTCGTCATGTAGCTCAGATGACGCACGCTGAGCGCGCCATGTTCTATCGTTTCAACGTGCGGTGAGCGCACGTTCGTAAAGCGCCAGGTACTTGGTGGCGGAGCGGTCCCATGAGAACTCCTGCCGCATCACGCGGCGCACCAGTGCCTGCCAGCGTTTGGGCTGTCTGTAGGCGGTGACCGCGCGCTCAGTGGCCTCAATAAGCTCCAGCGGCACGAGGTGCTCGGCGACAAAGCCGGTCGGCTCCGGCGCGGCCTCGGTGACGGTATCTGCAAGGCCGCCGGTGCCATGCACTACCGGGACGGCGCCGTAGGCCATCGCGATGATCTGGCTCAGCCCGCACGGCTCGTAGCGCGAGGGCATGATGAAGATGTCGGCGCCCGCGTAGAAGAGGCGCGCCATGTCCTCATCGTAACTGATCTGCGCCGCGATTCGCTCCGGGTTTGCCTGTGCCATGGCGAGGTAGAGGCTTTCGAGTTCGTGGTCGCCGCTCCCAAGCACCGCGAACTGGGCCGGAAGGCGAACGATTCTCGGCAGCGCTTCGGCGAGGATGTCGAGACCCTTCTGCCACACGAGTCGACTCACCGCCACGGCCAGCGGCACCGTCGGATCCACCGGCAGCCCCAGCCGCTTCTGCAACTCCGCCTTGCAGGCCGCCTTGCCCGCGAGATCCTGCGCCGAGTAGGGGCAGGAGAGGCCTGCCGGCAGCACGTCCGGGCCCCAGTCAGCGTAGTTGATCCCGTTGAGGATACCGTGCACCTCGTCGCCGCGGGAGGCAAGCAGGTCCTCAAGGCCATGGCCGAACGCGCTCGTCTGGATCTCCTGCGCGTATCGCTCGCTCACGGTGTTAACGACGGTGGCGGAGCGAATGGCTGCGGCCATGAAGTTGATGTCGCCGCCCGACGCCACCAGCGGCAGTGTCGGCGACGCGGGGTCAATGTCCATCGCTGGAGCGACTCCGAGAGGGAAGCGGCCCTGATAGCCGAGGTTGTGAATGGTGAAGACCGTGGGCGTTCCGAGCGGGTTGAGCGCCTGAAAAGCCGGAAGCAGTCCCGTGGGCCAGTCGTTGGCGTGCATAAGGTCGGCGCCGAAGCCGAGTGCGTGGTTGAGTGTGAGAGCGGCGCGGGCGAAGAATGCGTAGCGCTGCGGCGAGTCCGGGTAGTCGGCGTCGGCGGTCCCGTAGACGTCTGGCCGATCGAAGTAGGGATCGTACTTGACCAGATACAGCGGGACATCGCTCTCCGGCAGCGTCGTCTCGAGGACACTCGCGGCGTGCGCGCGGCCCGGTGACTGGACACTCAGGCCCGGCAGGACCATGCTGCACTCTTCGTCGGCGGGACACTGCCGGTGTCTGGGCATGACCACGCGGATGTCCACGCCCTGTTCGGCTATTGCACGCGGCAGGCTGCCGGCGACGTCGGCAAGCCCGCCGACTTTCGCAAAGGGCGCGACCTCGTTCGACACGAAGAGTACCTTCATCGGCGGGCAGACTCCCTACCTACTGAAGCGGGGCGAGGTTGGGGACAGCCACCACGCCCTGCTCTGTCACGGTGAAGCGTTCGCGGTCGTGATCGAGGTCGAAGCCGATTTCGATGCCATCAGGGAGGGTCGTCGACTCCTCGACGATGACCTTGCGCAATCGCACGTCCTTCCCGATGCGGCTGCCGCCCATGACCACGCATTGATCCAGTTCGCTCGCGTTGTGCACCTCGACGCGCGGGCCAATGATCGACCTTGTGACCTGCCCACCGGTCACCACCACGCCCGGCGCCAGCAGCGATTGCTCAAAGCGCCCCACGGTGCCCTCGGTGGAAACGCAGATCTTCGCGGGCGGCCGATGACCGGTGCCGGAGCGTATCGGCCACGCGTCATCGTACAGATCGAACTCCGGATGGCGAGCGATCAGGTCCATGTTCGCCTGCCAGTAGCTGTCGAGGGTGCCGACGTCGCGCCAGTAGCCGCCTCCGGGCTGGCCCTCGCTCGTGATGTTGTAGGCGCGTACGTCGCGCTCCTCGATAAGCCTCGGAATCACGTTGTGCCCGAAATCCTTCGAACTGAAGGTGTCCTTGGCATCGCGCACCAGGGCGCGCACCAGCACCTCGGTGTTGAACAGGTAGATGCCCATCGAAGCGAGGCAGCGGTCATCGCTGCCGGGGACGGTTGCGGGCTCCCGGGGCTTCTCCTCGAAGCCCACGATCCTGTCGCCGTCATGCACGCTCATGACGCCGAAGTTGCGGGCCTCCTCCACGGGGACATCTATGCAGACGATCGTAGCATCCGCACCGCGATCAATGTGTGCATCGAGAAGCAGCGAGTAGTCCATCTTGTAGATGTGATCGCCGCCGACGATCAGCACCCAGCGGGGTCGCTCCTGCTGCAGTAGGTAGAGGTTCTGAAAGACCGCGTCCGCGGTGCCGAGGTACCATCGGTTGGGGAGCCGTTGCTGGGGGGGGACGATATCCACGAATTCGCCCAGCTCCGGGCTGAGGATGCCCCACGCACGCCTCAGGTGCCGGTGCAGCGTCACCGACTCGTACTGCGTGAGGATGTAGATGCGGCGAAAGAATGAGTTCACGCAGTTCGAAAGCGTGAAGTCAATTATCCGGTACACACCGCCGAATGGCACCGCGGGTTTTGCTCGACGCTCCGTCAGCGGACGCAAACGCTGCCCCTGTCCGCCGGCCAGCAGCAGCGTGAGTATCTCCCCGGTACGATCTCTGGCCGTCGCCAATGTCCGTGCCCTCCCGGCTTTGCGAGCCTGCTCAGTGGAGTCTACGCTGGACGGCTGTCTCTATTGCCTCAACAAGTGGCTCCAGGTCGGCGCTCTTTTCGATGTATGCATCCGCCGCCCATGAGAGGAAGTTCTCCGCATAGCCCGGGTAGGCGGTATTGATGATCACCGGCACTGAGGGGTCTATATCGAGAAACTCCTGCAGCGCGCTGAGGCCATCACGTCCGGGCATGGCGATGTCGAGGACGATCACCATGGGTCGCCACTGCCGCAGTCGCTCCACTGCCGCATCGGCGCTGTCGGCTACCTCCACCTGGTAGCCCTTCCTCTCCAGCCGCCTCTGGTACATCTCCCTCTGGTTCGGGTCGTCATCCACGAACAGAATCTCAACAGCCAGTCCCACATCTTCATCGGTTGGCCGATCGCCGCTCACCATGACCAAATCGCCTCCGCTGCGGTTACAGATCCTCCAGCCCCGCCCTCGCGCTCTCGTCTTCGCTCAGCCCGTCCTCGTCCGCGTTCGTGTCGGCCCGCAACGTATGCATCTTCGGTATCCGGATAGTGAACGCGGTCCCCTCGCCGGGTGAGCTCTGGACCTCGATCTCAAAGCCATGCAGCCGCACCGCGTCCCACACCACCGCGAGTCCGATGCCGCTGCCGTAGTGCTTTGTAGTATAGAACGCATTAAAGATGCGTTCGGTTGCCTCTTTCGACATTCCCGTGCCGGTATCCTCGATACGCAGCCAGAGATTCTCTTCGTCCTGCGTGGTGCTGATCTCGAGCGTTCCACCGGCGGCCATCGCATCCACGGCATTCTCGATCAGATTCTGCAGAGAGCGCCGCAATTGGACTATGTCACCGCGAACGCGGGGAAGGTCCTCGGCCAGATTCAGCCGCACCTCTACACCGTGTTCCTTGAAGAGCCCCTCATTAGTGACCGCGCGATCAACGACAAGCGCATTGAGGTCCACCGGCCGCAGGTGCAGTTCCCGCTGCGCCAGCGGTTCGAGCAGCATCGAGAGTATCTCCTCAAGGCGCGCAGCCTCACTTGATATTATATCCGCTGCGTGACGTACTATGCCTGCATCATCCGGTTCCTCGACAATATCGCGTGCCCAGCCCCCGATAGTGACCAGCGGATTACGCAGGTCATGTGCGATTCGCGCCGCCATCTCACCGATCGCCGCCAGTTGTTCGGCGCGAACCAACTCCCCCTGCGTCTGCTGCAGGCTCATGTACGCCTGCTCAAGCTCGCGCCTGCCGCGCTGAATCTCCTCGTAGGCGATGGCCGACTCCACTGCAAGGCCTGCGTGCTGAGCAAACAGCGTGAGCAGGCGGATGTCCGCGTCGGAGATCTCATGGCGGGAGTAGCGGTTGTCGGCCATAAGGACACCGCGCGCTTGTCCTGCCACCACCATCGGCACCACCACGAACTCATCCACGTTCAGTACCTCACGCAGAACCTTCGGCACCAGGGGGTTATCAACGGAGCTGGTGACATGAACCGGCCGCCGGTGAACCGCGGCGTACACCGGAAGCTGGTCGGCGTCATCCGGCAGCGAGAAACGCAGCCCTCGCACCGTCTCCTGCAGCGGCTGTGCTACGCGCACGGCCCAGCGGTCGTAGGCGGCCGTGAAGTCATCGAGAGTGTGCGGCTCGGCGGCCACTCGCGCCCAGATGTCATGCGCTTCCTCCTCGGAGGAGGGTCCCAGCGCCATCCGCCCCTCGAGCCACTGGCCGCCCGGGTCCACCACGAAGAGCCACGCGCGATTGAAACCGATCCCTCCGGTGCCCGCCGTGGCGCAGGTGAGGATCGCGAAGAGCACGCGATCCACCTCGGTCTCCTGCCGCAGCACTCGCAGCATGTCGTTGAGCAGCGTGAGCTCCGCCAGTCGCCTGCCTGTGTCGGGCACCGTGCTGGCGGCGATCATGACGAGCTTGCGCCCGCCGCTGGAGGCGAGGCTCACTCGCAGGTCAATCACCCGCTGAGGCTGGCCGGAGCTGTAGAGGCGCAGCCCGGGGACCTCCACGGGTTCTTCGTTCTCAACGACTTGCGCCAGCGCCCTCTCCACCCCCGCCCAGAGTTCGCCAGGCAGGGCATCGCGCAGGGGAATGCCGGCGGGCACGGCCTCGCAGCCGCACACGTTCTCCCAAAACGCGGCGTTGCCCTCGACCACGTGCAGTTCACGGTCGGCGAGCAGCATCGCCACCGGGATGTGCATGAAGATGCTGCACGGGCAGGAGGCCTCGCATTCGTGTCCGTCATCCATCGCGGCCGCTCACCTCCCCCTCCTCGCCTGCCGGGCGTGCGATCTCATCGCGCAGGAATCTCGCGGCTTCCTCCGGCGAGACCGGGTTGATGTAGAAGCCCGTGCCCCACTCAAAGCCCGCGATGTGTGTAACCCTCGGCAGTATCTCGATGTGCCAGTGGTAGTCGAACTGCAGGGTGCTCCAGAAGTGAGGTTTGCCGGGCCGCGGCACTCGGTTGGGCGACACGTTGAGGATGAAGTTGTAGGCCGGCCAGCCGAGCGCAGGGCGCAGGTGCAAAAGACACTGCTGCAGGACCTCAGCCAGCGCGAGCCGCCCCGGCTCGTCAATCGACGCGAAATCGTGGGCGTGCTGCTTCGGGTAGATCGCCAACTCGAACGGGAAGCGAGATGCGAAGGGTGCGAACGCCACGAAGCGTCCGTTGTCAATGACAACTCGCTCCCCCAGCGCCAGTTCCTGGTTCAGTACGTCGCAGAAGATGCAGCGCTCCTTGCGCTCGAAATACTCGCGCGCGGCCTGCAGCTTGTCTTTCACGCGCTGTGGGACGACCGGGATCGCCATGATCTGCGAGTGCGGGTGGCTGAGCGTCGCCCCCGCCTCAGCGCCGTGATTGCGGAAGATGACGCAGTAACGGAGGCGCTCGTCCCGATAGAGATCCGACAGGCGCAGTTGCCACGCAAGCAGCACCTGCGCGATCGCTTCAGGCGGGCCGTCCGCCATGCGCCAGTCGTGATCCGGGCTCTCTATGATGATCTCGTGTGCCCCGATGCCGTCCATCAGGTCGAAGTTGCCCAGACCCCGTCGCTCTGCGCTTCCCTCTACTCGCAGCGCGGGATATTTGTTTGGCACCACCCGCACCTGCCAGCCGGGGCCGTTGGGCGCGCTGCCACCCGGGCGGACCGCCCAGATCTCCGACGGGGTCATCCGCTCATTGCCCACGCACAACGGGCATGCTACCCCGCCGGGTGTCGGCCGCGGCGAGTGGTAGTCCGTCGGGCGCCTGCCGCGTTCAGCGGCGATGATCACCCAGCGATCTATGATCGGGTCCTTGCGCAGCTCAGACAAGCCAGTGCCCTCCTGCAGGTGCCGCTACCATCATGCGAACCACTTCGGATCCACATCCGGGAACGGCCGGTCCCGCTCACAGAGCGAGCCGAAGTAGGCCCAGTCCGCCTCAGTCAGCCGCTCTCTGCGGACCCAACGCTCGGCGAGATCCGCGACGCGATTGAAGTCGGTATGATGCGCCACGAGGCGGTGGGCGGCGTAATCGGCGGCCCCGCCGGTGGAGATCAGGAACTGCCAGTCCGACGCCTGCAGTAGCAGCAATTCCCGGGCCGCCTGCCGCAGAAAGCTCTGAAGCTGCTCATCCGGGCTTGGCCCGAGCGTCTCCGCCAGGTTCTGCATGCGCCGCTCCGCCTGGTAGATCCGCCGCCACGACCAGGCGGTATCGTCATTAAGCCAGATGCGATGATCGCCACCGGCCCCCCACGAGCCTTCAGGCAGCGTCACGGCTGTCGCCGGTGGCGTATCGGCGAGATACTCCCGCCCGGTCATCATCTCAAGCCTCGGATCCGCGTCTATCCAGCGGATCACCTGCTCCAGCCATCCCGGCCCCTCGTGCCACCAGTGGCCGAAGAGTTCAGCATCAAATGGCGCGCAGACCATGGGCCTGCGCCCATAGGGCCGTTCCAGCGCCTCAAGCATATCATGCAGCGTCGCCACGAAATGACCGGCTTGCGCGAGTACGCGCCGGTGCGCGTTCTCTGGTGAGTAGTGCTGCTTGGTAGAGAGGTCATTCTGATCGTCGGTAATGCGCCAGTAGCGGTGATCGCCGGGCTGATGCTTCCTGTGGAACTCCAGGTACCAGCCATCGCCGGGATAGCCGTGATCGGCGCTCCAGACCTGGTGGGAGACCACCGGATTGCGCGCGAAGCAGGCCACCGGCGGATGATCCTCGAAATGACTTCCTACAAAGTAAGCCCAGTTGGTCGTCTTCTCATGCGCGGGGCGAGGCTGCTCACTCCCGCGCCTGGTGATGCGGCCCCAGAGCTTCCCGAGGCTGTCGGAGTAGTCAATATCAACCGGCAATGGCGCCCCACCACCTTCGAGCAGGTGGCTGTCTATGACGAAGTAGTCGAGCCCGTTGCTGCCGAGTATCTCCTCGACGCCCCTGCGGAGCCAGGTATGCCCGTCGGGGCGTTCGATGGAGGCCGGGGGCGCCCAGCGCGTGCGCGGGCGGTAGGCACACTCGGGCAGCCAGAAGCCGCGAGGATGGCGGCCGAAATGCCGCAGATGGGTGCTGACGCCCTGCCGAATCTGGGCCTCGATCGAGGCATCCTCGTGCAGCAAGGGGAAGTAGCCGTGGGTGGCGCCCGAGCACATGATCTCGATGGCGCCCTGTTCCTGCAACTGGCCGAAGGCGGCGACGATGTCGCGGTCGAGCTCGTCGCAGTACATGCGCCGCAGGCCGCTGTAGCGCTCGGCCCACTGCTCCGCGAGCCATGCGGTGTGCAGTTCGCCGTTTGAGCGGAATTGCACGGCGTCGGCCTCGGCGGTGGCAATGCGGTCATCGAGATACTGCGGGAACCACTCTTTGAAGCGGTCGTCCGCAAGCTGCTCAACCACGATCGGCGTGAGGCCGACAGTTACTCTGGGCAAGATGCCATCCCAGACGAGCTTGCGGAAGACCCGCAGCAGCGGGAGGTAGCATTCCGCCGCCGCCTCGTACAACATCGCCGCACCATGTGGCCACGTTGAGTGGCCAAGGACGTAGGGGAGATGTGTATGCAGAACCAGACAGAACGCTCCGGGCGCCGAGCTCATGACTCTACCTCGAATCCAGGTGGCAGGGATTGTCCATCCATCCGCACGCGCAACCGCGCAGGGGGAGTTGACGATTCGCGATGCGTCGCGTCCACGTAGCCTTCGTCTGGCACATGCACCAGCCCTGGTATCTGTGGCCTGGCTCGCAGCGCGCAGCCCTGCCGTTCGCACGCCTGCATGCCTGTAGCGCCTACTACGACATGCCGTGGCTGCTCGGGCAGTTCGAGCACACGCGAGTTACCTTCAATCTCGTTCCGTCGCTGATCGAGCAGCTTGAGGGTTATGCCCGGGGTGAGATCGTCGATCGCGCCATGGAACTGTCCCGCCTCAACCCCGACGACCTCACGCTCGACGACCAGCGTTATCTCCTCGCACACATGTGCGGCGGACATCCCGCCGCGACGATGGCGGCAAGCGCCCGCTACGGCGAATTATTGCACAAGAGAGGCGTTGACCGCAACTCGGAGACGATTGACCGCGCCTGCCGTATCTTTTCCACTGAGGAATACCGGGACCTGCAGGTGCTCTTTAATCTTGCGTGGTGCGGCTTTGCGCTCGACCACGAGAGCGACGTGGTTCATGCACTGCGGCAGAAGGACCGCAACTTCACCGAGGACGAGAAGATCGCGCTGCTGGACGTGATGGACCGGACGGTCGCGGGTGTCATAGACACCTATCGCGCGGCTGCCGAACGCGGCTGCGCGGAGTTGACCTGCTCGCCGCACTATCACCCGATCCTCCCGCTGCTGGCGAAGATGGAGGACGCCGAGCGGCGCATCCCTGCCGCGCGACTGCCGCAGCCCTACTGGCGGGAGCCTGAGGAGGCGCGGCGGCAGCTCCGCAAAGGCATTGACCATCACGAGCGGGTCTTCGGCAGTCGCCCGCATGGCCTGTGGCCGTCGGAGGGTTCCGTCAGCGACGAGGCGCTGCGGATTGCCGCCGAGGAGGGTGTGCAGTGGGCCGCCTCCGATGAGGAGGTGCTGGCGATGAGCCTCGGCCTCAGCGACCGGCCGTCGCCATCGCAGCGGTACAGGCCGTGGCTCGCTGCCGACGGGCGCCTGGGGATGATCTTCCGCGATCATCGCCTGTCCGACCTGATCGGCTTCGTCTACCGCGACTGGTCAGCCGCCGATGCCGCCGAGGATTTCGTCACACGCCTGCGCTCAGTGGCTGAGGCCACCGGCGATGGCACCCCTCCGCTGGTCAGCGTGATTCTCGACGGTGAGAATCCCTGGGGCTGGTACCCCGACGCGGGAGAGGGCTTCCTGCGCGCGCTCTACGAGGGCATTGAAGCGGCTGATGATGTGCAGGCGGTGACGGTTTCGGAGCACCTCGAGGAGTTTCCGCCGCAGAGCAGGCTGAGCAGCGTCTTTCCCGGCTCGTGGATCGACCACTCCTTCCGCACCTGGATCGGGGGCAAAGAGCATCGGCGGGCATGGGAGCTGTTGACGGGCGCGCTTGAGGCGGTGAAGCGCGATCGTCATGACCCGGACGCGGTGGAGCAGGCGCGTCGGCACCTGATGATCGCCGAGGGCAGCGACTGGTTCTGGTGGTACTCGGAGAACCAGCACACGCTCGACGCGGACATCTTCGACGCGCTCTTTCGCTCTCATGTAGCCGCGACCTACCGGGCACTCGGGGAGGAGCCGCCCGAGGCCGTCGAGGAGCCGATCTATGCCGAGAAGATCAGCCGCCTCGCGCGTGAGGCAGCCGGACCGATGACCGCGAACATTGACGGGCGCATAACGAGCTACTTCGAGTGGCAGCCCGCGGCGCTGCTTCGAACGGCCGGCCTTGCGTCCGCCATGCAGCGCAGCAGCTACATCGTGCAGGAGCTTCACTTCGGCTTCGATGACCGCAACCTGTGGCTGCGGCTGGACACCGACCGCCCGGCGCTGGAGGCCCTGAGCGAGTGCAGGATGGAGGTCGTCTTCAGCGGTGAGGTCGAACACACAATAGCGGTCACCGGCATGGGACATGGCGAGCCGGTCGAGGTCAACGGTACGCTCTGCGCCGAAGCACAGTGCGTGGTGGACCAGATCTTCGAGGCCCGCATCCCGCTCGCGGTGGTTGATCTTCAGCCGGGAGGGACGCTGAAGCTCGCGGTGATCATTGCTCGTGAGGGGCATATCCTCGAGCGCTGGCCGGAGCTTGGCTTCCTGCAGGTCGAAGTGCCAACCCAGGAGGACATGGTATCCTCCTGGGTGATCTGAGGTGAGTGAGGAGGCGGTGAGGCATGATCAAGCTCAAGCGGGCATACGATGCACCGAGCCCGCAGGACGGGCGCAGGGTGCTGGTTGACCGGATCTGGCCGCGCGGCGTCTCCAGAGACAGCGCGGAAATAGACGAGTGGATGAAGGAGATCGCACCTTCTGACGACCTGCGCAAGTGGTTCGGGCATGATCCGGCGCTGTGGGATGAGTTTCGCGCGCGGTACTTCGCGGAGCTTGATGAGGAGCCGGAACTCGTGGCGCAGTTACGCGAGTGGGCCGACGGTCACGCGCTCACGCTCGTCTATGGCGCCCGCGACACCGAGCACAACAACGCGCTGGCGCTGAAGCAGTATCTCCAGCGATGAGCCGGAACTGAAAGCGGCCGCCATCAAGCGATGGCGGCCGCCGGATATTGTGCGCCTTGCTCGTAGTCCGTCTATTCGTCAGTCACATCTATCAGTCGAACCTCATCGAACCACGCGGTGCCGGTGCAGCCGTTCAGCCTCAGCCGCACGTATGGTCGCCGGTCCGCCGGCCACTCTTCGGCGGTGGTTGCCTCGAACTCGATGTTCCGCCAGTCGCTCGTGCCGATGAGCGCCTGATCGGGCACAAACGTGTTGAAGTGCGGGGCGCAGAAGACGACGTATGCGCCGTTGTGGCCCGGTTCGGCCGCTTCGATGCTGTCCGTCTTGATCTTACAGGTGAAGCGGTATGTGCGCCCCGGCTTGACGGCGTCCACGTATTGCAGCAGCGTCACCGTCTCAGGCTCATCGGCATGCAGGCGCGCGGACATGGCGCCATCGTAGCGCACCTCGCGGTCCTGCGCGATGTTGTCGGCGTTCGAACTCGGTGAGCCCCACGTTGCGAAGAAGCGCCCATCCTCGCGCGCCTCATCGAGCGAACCGTTCTGCAGCAGGTTCTCCGGCGCAGGCGGCGGCGCTTCATCGCTGAAGATCAACTGACCGTGGCGCGTCGGCTCGGTCCAGCTCCCCTGCTGCGAAGCTGGCGACCATGCGAAGTACTGCGGCAGTTGCTCCTTCATGGCCCTGTGGCGCATGACGTTGAACGCCGCGCGACCGAGCTTCAGCGGGTCGTCAATGCCCATCGTGGACCACGGCGCCGCAATACGCACGCGCCAGCCTGCTTCCGTCGGCTCCACCTTCATCGTGGCTTCGCTGTTCCAGCTCCAGTCATGCTCGCCGAGGGCGACGTTCAGGTCGGAGATCACGCCGCGGTCATTCACCAGCGGGTGATAGCTCGCGTCGCCCATGATGCGTTCGTCGTTGTAGGTGAGCACATACTCGACAGAGTTGTCCTGCCAGAGCATAGGGTCGTCGGCCTCGCGATCGAGCTTGGTCGCCGAGTTCTCCAGCGTCGGCTCCTCGCACTCGATCAGCAGGTGCAGCGCCTCGGGCGTCCACGCGGTCTTCACGTGCGTAAGCACATGCAGCGCCTCGGTCTCCATCGCCGGGCCGAGCACCTCATGCGGCCAGCCCTCCCACGCCTCCAGCGGCAGCAGGCCGTCGGCGTCGGGCTGCGCCTGAGCGCGGTAGCAGGTGCTCTCTGTCTGCGCCGCCACGCCAAGCTCGCGGACGTATGTTGCGCGATTCTCATGCAGCCTGCCCACCATCTCGTTGCGTATCAGCGCCACGCGCCACTCGTATGCCTCCTTGCCCGCGGCAAGCGCCGTGGCCTGCTCTACGAGCGCGTCAAGCTCCGCGAGCGCATCCTCGGTGTAGATCTTCTCCCACAGGTCAACGCGTGAGGCGAAGCGCGGCTCATCGCCGCCGTAGAGTGTGTAGACCTGCCGCCAGAGCTCCTCCAGATTCGCGTAGATCGCCCCGATCGGCTCGGCAGCCGGGCCGTAGAAGCTCGTGTAGTAGTCGTTCAGCAGCGCGTCCACGTCCTGATCGGGGTCCCACAGGAGCTTGAGGATCACGTATTCGTCTAGGAAGCGGAAGGTGTGCGCGGTGCTCTCGTTCTCGAAGTAAGCGCCCTTCACGTAGGGCTTCATCGCGCGGATGAACTCAGCGATGGCATGCGGCTGGATCTCCGGCACCCCCGCGATCGGTTTCGTCGGGCGCGCGGCGTTGGGGTAGAGCCACAGGACGAGGCTCCCCTCCATCCGGCTGCTCCAGTCGCGGATCATCTCCATCTGCGCGTCGCGCGTGCCGGGCATCGAGTGATAGAGCGGGCCGTTGACGCAGAGGCGGATGCGCACGTTCTCGGGCAGCGTCACCGTCTTCGGCGGCATGCGCTTGGGGCCGTAGGCGAGGGTCGAGACGTAGGCGCCCTCGATGTCGCTGACGGCTTCGGCGACCTTTACCACCGTCGGAAAGATCACATCGGAGAAAGCCTGCGACGGGTCGGCCTGGAATATCGCCTGGCACCTCTCGCACTGGCAGTACGGGTATGAGTCGTGCGGGTCCACCATGAACTCGTCGCCGTAGCCGGCCTTGTTCCAGGTGGTCAGCCCGCGGCTCTCGGGCGGCTGGCCGGTGAGGTAGGCGCGGGCGTCGTCTATCCACGTCTGGATGACACCGGGGTGCGAGTAGCACAGGTATGAGCCGCGCGGGGTGTTCGTGGCGCGCTCGCCATTGGGCAGCAGTGCGAACCAGTCCGGGTGCTCCTCGGCGAAGCGCTCATCCCAGTTGAGGTAGTGCGACGAGTGGCAGCCTGCCGCCATCTTCATAGTGCCGTAGCGGGCCTTCAGCAGCCACAGTTGGCGATCCGCCTCGCCCTCAAGCGCCGCGTGAGCGTCCGCGTCCGGGTAGCCGTAGTGGTGCAGACCGGTCTGAGACAGCGAGCGATCCACGAAGAACGGTTCCTCCACGATGCTCTCGCGAGGGACCTCGATGCGCGCCATCTGCGGCACGACCTCGCCGTAGGGGCCTGCGGTGAAGAAGCGTACGCCGCAGATGTCCTCGAGCAGATCATAGACGGCGAAGAGCGTTGCGCGCTCGACGAGCAC
>JAAYJW010000210.1 GCA_012522765.1 candidate division WS1 bacterium
CGGCCGCCGCCGGCGACGTACTCCCGTATCGCGGCAACTTCCTCTTCGGTCATGTCGGGGTTATACGGGAAGACTGCGAACTCGTAGTCGGAGAGAAATCCGGCCTCGACATCCTCGTCGCCGATGGTGGAAGTGAGGATACCGGCTTCGGCGAGGAGATTGCTGACGGTATCGGCCACCGATTGAACGCCCTTCGCCTCGGCGCCGCCCTTGTTCATGGTGTGGCTGCCGATGACCAGAGCGTACGGCTCGCGGTGCGCCATCAGGTTGTCAACCGCGCAGAAGCCGGTCTCATCGGAGCCTCGCCATGCCGAGAGGCGGATGGTGTCGATCTCGCTCCACGGACCGGGGCTGTCCTCGGTGCGGAAGGACGAGCGCGTCAGGTTCACACTGTTCCAGCCCTGCCGGCCCATCGGCACGGAGGCGCCGTACCAGCCTCCGCCGGAGCGGAAGTAGATCGTCATGCCGCGGAAGAGGCCCGGCTGATCCACGTAGACGTCGAGGCTGAGGCGCCCCCAGCGGCTCAGGTCGAGATCCACGCTCCGGTCGTAGACCGCGCGGCTCAGATCACCCGTGAAGTCCGCGTTGAGCCTCAGCGCGGTGCCACCATCGCGTTCGAGTATACCGGCGGGCTGAGAACGTTCAGAGGGAAGCCAGACCGCCTGTGCGGCCTCGGCGGAGGGATACTCGAAGTCATCAATCACGAGGTCTTCGGTGGCAAAGCAGAGCGTGGCGGTCAGTGCCAGCGCCAATGAGACGGTGGCTGCAGTCTTCATCGCGTGGGACATTGACATCACAGATCGCCTCCCCAGACGACAGTGAGCGGTTCATCGCCCTTCCACGTGCGCTCTGCCGGCACCTGCAGAAGAGGGTCGTGGCCGATCGGTGGCGAACGAGCGTGGCGTGCTACAGGTTCACGTGACGGTGAGAGTATTCGGGAGGCATCTCATGCTACGGCTCTGCGCAGTCCTCGTCGCAACGCTCGCAGTCATCGCCGCGCCCGCATTGGCTGAGGTCACGACCGGCCAGGAGCGGGACATTTACATCCTTGAGAACGAGCAGATGCGCGTGGAGGTGGACGCCGCAGGAGGGGCGCGCGTCCGCTCATGGACGCTCAAGCCCTCCGGCCGCGAGGTGGTCGCGCTGTGGAATGGGGCGCAAGAGGATGGCGGCGCTCTCGACGACCGCGCGGTCTTCACCGCCCAGCGCTATGACGGCGCCATCACGCGCACCGGACCTGACGTCGGTATCCTGCGTTTCGAGGCAAGCGACCGTTCTGGCCTCAGTCTGGTCAAGCACATCTCGCTTTCTGCCGGGTCCCCAACTCTGCGGATCACGTGGACGCTCAGCAACGGGACGCAGGCGGAGCGAACGCTGTGGATACGCAACTTCCTCCTCCCCGGCACGCAGCCGCAGACCGACGCGCATCGCTACTGGATCAGCGCCGAGGAGCCCGCGGATGGCGCACCGGACGCCGCGGGTTACTTCCAGGCGACAGAGCCGAACGTCATGGCGCTGTGGGACGAGCAGACCGGCGACGGCGTGATGGTCCATGCACCGGGTGTGGATCGCTTCTACCTGTGGCGCGGGAGCCGCGAGCATCCGACCTTCGAGTGGATTTACGAGCCGCTGGCGCCGGGGCAGGAGATTACCGCCGAGGCGGCGCTGGTCACCGTGGAGGGAGAGACGACCGCGCCCGACTGGGCGGCACTGGCCGAGGAGCACGCGGCCGACCTGCGCGGCCCGCGTTTGGCCGCGGTGGAGGGCTGGGTAGATGAGGCGAC
>JAAYJW010000211.1 GCA_012522765.1 candidate division WS1 bacterium
CTGCGCACCGGCGAAGGCACCGGCGCGTGGCGCGAGTACTCGGGCGTCTTCCGCTCCGAACGCTCTGATGTCGGGGGCGTTCAGCTTGTGATCTTCATACGCGACGGCGTGGACAAGCTCTTCCTCGACAACATCAGCATCCGCGAGCTGAAGTATCCCCAGGCGCCCGCCTGGGAGTTGCCGAGCGCAGTCACCTTCCCCGGCAGCCCCTCGCGCTTCGGCATGTCCGTCGAGGGCGCTCAGCAGGACGGGCAGACCTTTACTGTCACCACCACCGGGGCCGAATACGTGCTGGATGCCGCTGCGGGCACGATGGCCTGCCGCCAGCTCATTGGCGCAGAGCGCGAGGTGGCGGTCGCCGACTTTGGCGGATCGCTCGGCGCGCTGGAGATGGTGCGGCAGGATGACGATGTGTGCGTCCTGCAGGGGGCGGACCTCGCGATCGGCTTTCAGGGCGATTCGCTCGTCACCATCGCCACCAACCGGCCGCTTGAGGCCACGGTGACCTCGCGTATTGGCGCGGACTGGTTCCGCATGCAGGCGCCGCACATGATGGCGATTGACGAGCAGGGCGGCTTTTGCGTGAACCCATGGGCGCGGCCGAAGCTGGAGTCCCCGGGCACGTCGATGGAGCCGCCGACCGAGGATACCGGCGCCCCCGGCTGGAGCGCCTCATGGGAGGTGGGGGAGCGCGAGATGTTCGCCATGGCGGTCTTCCCGGGGCGGCACTTCGACTGGGAGGAGTCGTTCGAGAAACGCATCCTCTGCACCGCTGGCACGGTGCCCGAAGACGCGCTGCGGGAGTATGCGAAGTACAGCAGCGTTCACTTCATGTTCGGCGGGGTATACGATGACTGGATGGGCGGCTATACGCACGCGCCCTACAACGTCAAGGCCCCGACGGACTTCATGAACACCATCAACCTCGCGCACGACCTTGGGATGGAGTCGATTGTCTACCGACACCCCACCAGCTACGACTGGGTTGGCCTCGATGTGGACTTCTTCCTCGAGGACCTGCGGGTGACGCGAGATCGCTATGCCTTCGACGGTTGGTACTTCGATGGCTACCCGCAGCTTGAGGACTGGATGGGCTGCTACCGGGCGATGCGCATCGTGCGCGAGCGCGTCGGCGACGCCACGATCTACGTCCACTGCACGCTGAACCCGCCGATGCGGATGACGGAACTCTACTGCCCGTTCATCGACTCCTATGCGACCTTCCTGCTGCGCGGAGAAGCGCAGGCCATCCATGGCGCCGCCGACCCCTACCTGCGCTACGTGATCAACACGCAGCACATCTCCAACACCCTCGCGACACTCAAGGGCGATAAGATGCTGCTGGAGCCGCTGCCGCCCGACTACACTCGCGAGGACCTGGCGAACGCGGAGAAGGCGCCGCTGAAGCTTCAACTTGAGGTGATGCTGGCGCTCAATGGCCGCTGCCGCTGGGCCTACCCCGGATGGCCGCTGCGTCAGTCGGATTATGACGACTACATCAACTTCTACTTCGCCGAACTCGACCGGATGGAGCAGCAGTGGCGCGAGACAGGTGAGCCGATCCCGATCAAGTGGCCGCTGGAGCGATAGGCGGGCGCATCTGTCAAAGCAGAGGGCGGGCGCGATCATGTTTCGCGCCCGCCCGTGGTTCTGACAGCGGAACGGTCAAACGTCAGCGACCGGCTATCCTCCGAAATCCACCCGCAGCATAGTGTAGACGCGAAGCTCAGGCAGCGTCACGTGCAGGCCATCTGCGCCAACCTGGAAGGGGAGGTCCTGCGGATCGGCGTCGGGCGAAAATGCCCTCACGCCAGTCACCTCGGCACCCTCCGGCAGCGGCACGCTCAGCGCGATGTTGCGATGCGGCACCAGCGGCTCAGGCTCCGCGCCAAGCGGCGTGTCGTAGTTGACCACGTGGAGCACGAGTGGCGAATCCGCATCGGGATTGATGAACGCGTTGAAGCGCACCCCGAGGCTCGCGTCCGGTGCGATCGACAGAGCTTCGCCCTCCCCCGACAGCAGCTCCCCGAGGCCCTCCAGCGGCATGACCCGCAACCGCAGCCACTCGCCGGCCCCGAGCGTTGTCGCCCCAGTGTCGGTCGGCTCGCCGCGCAGCATCTCCGGCAGATCGGCCTCGCTCAGCGGCTGAACGCGCTCGTCATGCGTGGGCGTCGGGCCGATGATGATCGCCCGGCCGCCATCACGCACGTAGCCCTCGAGCGCTGCGATCTGCTCGCTGGTGGCATAGCGCACATTGGGGAAGATCACGGTGTCGAACTGCGCCAGCACCTCGGGAACGAACGCCTCCTCGGTCAGCAGATCGAAGAGCACGTGCTCGACAGTAAGCTCCTCGACAAGCTGCTCCACCGTGGCTGAGTGTTTGTCATTCTCATAGAAGCTCTGCGAGCCGAAGGCCGCGACACCGATCTGCGCGTACGGCACGAGACCTGTGTAGAGATCCGCGTTTGTCTCGAAGAAGGTGCGCGACTGGTTCAGGACATCGCCATACTCCGCCCAACTCGGGCGCAGGAGGAAGCCCGCTCCGCTGCCGAATGCCGCGGACTCTGCGTGGCCGAGCGCGGCGGTGAGTTCATTCAGCGCCCATGGTGCGCGCGTGCCAGGATAGCCGCCGCGGGTAAGCAGCAGCGCGCTGACGCCATTGCGCGTTGCCTGCGTGTACTTCAGCTCCCATATGTTGTTGTTGCGAACGTTCATGTAGATGTCATCCACGATGCGCGAGCGCACGCGGCCCGGATTGGTGCCGTAGTCGCCGATCGAGAGTTCATACATCACGAACTCCGTGTCGCGGTAGGAGACGTTGACGGTCTCAGGCCGGTTATGCCCGCCGTTGGGGAAGAGGATGAAGTGATCGCTTACCTCCTCGCCGGCGCGCTTCATTGCCTGCTGGTGATCGTAGATGCTCTCGCGCCAGAATCGCTGCGATTCGACCCAACCGAGCGCAAGCGGCTCCTCGGAACGAGGCTGGACGGACAGTGGCACCTGCCCCGCCGGAGCGCCGAAGAGCGTGGCGATCTCCGCGTCGGTATAGCGCTCCCGCAGGTAGTCCTGGTACTTCGCGGTGCAGAACTCGCAGTAGCACTGCTGCGTGGAGCCGTTGTCAATGAATGCGCCATCATAGCCGACCGCCGCGACAAGCCGCACGACAGCGTCAATCCACGTTCGCCAGCCGGGGTTGTTCACGCAAGCTGCATAGCGCAGGTTGGGCTCGTAAGCGGGATAAAACTCATCCACGTCGGGCTTGGAGCCGTAGGTGGGCTTCATCGTTCCGTCGGGCAGGCGCTGCATCCAGTCGGCAGGATCGAGTTCCGGACGCGGCGGCAGGCCGAACTCGCGATACTCGTCCCAGTGGTCGTAGAACTCCCAGAAGCCCGTACGACGCTCATGATGCCCGCCGATGGTGACGGAGCAGATGTAGGGCATCACCCATCGCACACCAGCCGCATGAAGCCCATCCACCATCGCTTCAAGTTGGCGATAGCGCTCCCATGTCTCCTCAGGCGTCAGACGGCGGATAGCGTCCCCCTTCCCACCCGCCTGGTTCTCTCCGCCGACGCCTTGGATCGGCCCCCAGTTGTGCGACATGACGACATCCTTCCCGAGGTGCAGCAGCGTCGGTGGCGCTGTCGCCACGGCAGCGATGTAGTCAGGGTTGTCGAGATGCGAGTAGCCGTAGTCGAGCACGTAAGTGATCGGTGGACTGGAGCGCCACTCTGGATCGTAGGCGGACGCGCTCTGTGCGAGCATCAGCAGCCCACAGGAGGCAATAAGTGACACGATGCGGATTTGCATGAAGAGACCACCCCTACAGCGGCTGTAATCTGCTACTTCGACAGGCGCTCCCACGCGGCCACAGTCTCCCGAACATGCTCGGCGGACGCCCGCAGGGCTGCGTTCTCATCGTCGGACAGCTTGACCTCGATGATCTCTTCGACGCCACCGGCGCCGAGCTTCACCGGCACGCCGACGAAGGTGTCCTCGATGCCGTACTCGCCCTGCAGCAGCACCGACACGGGCATGACCTTGTTCTCATTGCGCAGGATGGAGCCGACCATCTCCGTGACGCCCGCCGAGGGCGCATAGAACGCGCTGCCGGTTTTGAGCAGGCCGACGATCTCAGCACCGCCATCGCGGGTGCGCTGGATGATCTCCTCGAGGCGCCCCGGCTCGATCAGTTGCGTGATCGGCACGCCGCCCACCGTGGCGGAGCTTGCCAGCGGGACCATCGAGTCCCCATGGCCGCCGAGCACCATCGCCTGGACGTCGCTCGACGCGCAGCCGAGTTCCATGCCGATGAAGGCGCGGAAGCGCGCGGTGTCGAGCGCGCCCGCCATCCCCATTACGCGCTCGCGCGGTTGTCCGGAGACCTCCATCGCGATATGCGTGGTCACATCGAGGGGGTTGGTGACCATGATGAGGATCGCATCCGGCGCGACCGCCATGATCTCCTCGACGATACCGGTGACGATCTTCCCGTTGGTCATGAGCAGGTCGTCGCGCGACATCCCCGGCTTGCGGGCGATGCCGGCGGTGATGACGACGACATCTGAGCCCTCCGCGCCGGCGTACTCGGTGCCGCCGACGATCTTCCTACCGTGGCCGACGAGTGGCGCTGCCTGTGCGAGGTCGAGAGCTTTGCCGGCCGCAAGCCCATCCACGATATCGACCAGATAGACGTCGGCGATGTTGCCCTCAACGAGGCGCTGGGCGGTGGTGGCTCCAACATGTCCGGCTCCAACAACGGTGACTTTCATGGCTTCGCTCCGATTCAGTCGCGGCTGATAATGCGGCTCAACGTGTGATATAATGCGCGCGCGATGCCCTCTGCACTTGAGCTTATACGTCGGGTCCTGCTCGTGGTCGGCGAGGCCGCTTTCCTGTATCTCGCGTCGCGCCTGCTCTTTGAGGGCGTGCTGCGGGCCGCATGGGGCGGCTCACCAGCGCGCAGATGGCTTGTTGGTATTCTGCGCGCCCCCGGAAACATCCTCCACGAAGCCAGCCACGCACTCGGCTATCTGATCGCGGGGTTTCGCGTCAAACGCGTGGTGCCCTTCTTCCTCGACCGCGAGGGCAGAGGCTACTGCCGGCCCGGCACTCGCTGGGCGCCGTGGGCGGTACCATGGCTGGCGACGGGCTTCGCGGCGCTCATGCCCCTGCTGACGGGGGCGGTGGCGCTGTGGGCACTGTCGCAGGCGCTTGACGTGCCCGAGGACCCTTCCGCGCTGGCTCTCGATGGCGACTGGCGGCGAGTGGTGACGATTCTGCTGGAGATGGACTACCACTCGTGGCGCACGTGGGCGTTCCTGTACCTCGCACTGAGCATCGGGGCAGAGCTGGCGCCCAGCGATATTGACCTCGAGCGAAGCCTGCCCGCATTGGCGGCAGGCGCGGCTGTGACGATCGGCGTCATCGTCGCATTTGCGCGGCTGGAGGCGCTGGCGCCGTATCGCCATGGCTTCGATCTGCATCTCGGCTGGGGGCTGTCGTGGGTGTCCTCGATCCTCGACTTCGGGATCATGGCGTTGGCGGTGGTGGGGATCCCGGCGCTGATCCTCGCCTGGCCGCTGCGGGGACGGTAGGGGAATAAGGCGCTCCGTCGGGAATGAGAAAGCTGATGATCTGCCACCAACAGCGGAATCGGATTGTCAGTGGCCGCAAGTTCTCGGGCTTGTGCCGACGTGCGTTCACCCGCAGCGCGAGGGCATGAAATTCGCGTGGACCTCCCGATGGAGGGCCGCACGAGGGCAGGTTGCGAAGCAGGCTGCACGAGGTCGGCCCTCTGCGGTCGCTCGCCCGAGTCCGGACAAGCCGCACCACCGATGGGCCGACCTCGCCGCGATACACGGCAACCGCGGCTCGTGCGGCCCCTCCTGCGGCAACACTGCTGACGATTATGCGAGCGGGCTCACCGGCGGCCAAGGCGAGAGCCTCCCCCGCCGCGGAGCAACAGCCGCTTCGCTCTACAGCCGCGCGATGATCGCGTCGGCCATCTCTGACGTCCCCACCGCGGTCGGATCATCACGCGTCGGCTTGAGGTCATACGTGACCTGGTCGCCCTCGGAGATGACCGCCGCGACGGCATCCTCAAGCCGCTTCGCTGCGTCATGCTCCTTGAGGTAGTGCAGCATCATTACCGCCGAGAGGATCGTGGCGGTAGGGTTGACCTTGTTCTGCCCGGCATACTTGGGAGCGCTACCGTGGGTCGGCTCAAAGACCGCGATGTCGGCGCCGATGTTGGCGCCGGGGGCCACGCCGAGGCCGCCCACCAGCCCGCAGGCGAGGTCGCTGATGATGTCGCCGTAGAGGTTCGGCAGCACCAGCACGTCGTACAGGTCGGGCTTCTGCACAAGCTGCATGCACATGTTGTCAACGATGCGGTCCTCGAACTCGATGCCGCTGTCGGCGTAATCCTCCGCTACTCGTCGCGCGGTCTCGAGGAAGAGGCCGTCGGTGAATTTCTGAATGTTCGCCTTATGTACGGCGGTGACTTTGCGGCGGCCGTTCTCAATCGCGTAGTCGAAGGCAAAGCGTACGATGCGCTCGGACGCCATCTCGGAGATCGGCTTGATCGAGATGCCTGAGTCCTCGCGGATCTGCTCGCCGGTGAGCCGTTCGATCTCCGCCCGAATGCGATCGCACTCCTCGGTACCGCGTTCGAACTCGATGCCCGCGTAGACATCCTCGGTGTTCTCGCGCACAACTACGGTATCCGCCTCGGGATAGCGTGACAATACGCCCTCGTAGTACTTGCAGGGCCGCAGGCAGGCGTAGAGGTCAAGCAGCTTGCGGAGGGCGACGTTGACGCTGCGAAAGCCGCCGCCGATCGGTGTGGTGATCGGGCCCTTGATGGCGACACGATTGCGGCGGATCGACTCGAGCACGTTGTCGGGCAGCGGCGTCCCCTGCTCCTCGATGACATCCATGCCGGCATGCTGCACTTCCCACTGCACGTCAATGCCGGTGGCCTCGACGCAGCGGCGCATGGCCTCGACAAGCTCAGGTCCGGTGCCATCACCGGGAATCAGCGTGATTGTATGCATAACTCTCCTCCTGTGTCATGAGCGGGAGCGGGGGAGATGCCCCCGCTCCCGTGTTCGTTGATTGGATCGTCCGTCTACTCCAGAGCGGCCTTGAAACGCGACAGGCCGCCGTCAATGTCCTCCATGCTGGTGGCGAAGCTGAGGCGAATGTAATCATCCGCGCCGAACGCGGAGCCCGGCACAAGGCTGATGAGCGCCTCCTCAAGCAGATACTCACTCATCTCCAGCGAGCCCGTGATCTCCCGCCCGCCAAGTGTGCGTCCGTAGTGCTCGGAGATGTCCGGGAATGCATAGAACGCGCCCCGCGGCGTGGCACATGTGACGCCTGGGATCTCGCGGAGGCGCTCGACGACGAAATCGCGGCGGCGCTCGAACTCCGCCCGCATCTCCTCGACTGAGTCCTGCGGGCCGTTAAGCGCCTCGACGGTGGCGGCCTGCGCGATCGAGTTGGGGCAGGCGGTGGCCTGCTCCTGCAGTGCGCCCGCGCGCTTGACGAACGTCTCCGGGCCGATCATCCAGCCGATGCGCCACCCGGTCATGGCGTAGGTCTTCGCCACGCCATCCACAAGGATCGTGCGCTCCTTCACCTCATCCCCGAGGGTGGCCGGGCTGACGTGCTCGGCGCCGTCGAAGATTATGTGCTTGTATATCTCGTCCGAGATGATCGCGAGGTCATGTTCTACCGCGATCTCCGCAATTCCCTCGATGACCTCGCGCTCGTAGACGCAGCCTGTGGGATTGCTCGGGCTGTTGAGGATGATCGAGACGGTCCGGCCCGTGACCGCGGAACGGACGGCGGACAGATCGGGCTGGAAGTCATCAGATGCATGCGTCTCCACTACCACCGGGTTCGCGCCCGTGAACGTGACCTGCTCGGGGTACGTGACCCAGTAGGGCGCAATGATGATTACCTCATCGCCGGGGTCACACATCACCTGGGCGATGTTCATCAGCGAATGCTTGGCGCCGTTGGAGACGACGACCTGCGAGGGCGAATACTGCAGCCCGAGGTCGCGCTGAGTGGCCGCGCAGATGGCTTCCTTGAGTTCAGTTGTGCCCGAGCCGGCGGTATACTTCGTCTCGCCGCGATCCATAGCCGCCTTCGCCGCCTCGATAACGTTGTCGGGTGTCGGGAAATCCGGTTCGCCGACGGCGAAAGACAGGACGCTCTTTCCCTGCTTCTTGAGCTCATCGGCCTTGACCTTCATTCCGATGGTGGCGGATGGCTTCATGGCGCTCATGCGCTGTGCAATCTTCATGAGGACCTCATTTCTGCATGGACCGTCAGGGGTAACGCGCGTTTAGAATTGAAGCTGTGGCGCCGGAGCCTGGACAAGCGCCAGAGGAGGCATTATTCGTCTCTGTCGCTGGAGTTCCTTCAGTATCTCCTCGGAATCAGGCGCCAGTTCGTGGGCGAGCATCAGGACTTCCGAAGCATCCCCATATCGCCCGAGGCGCCCGTAGACCACTCCCAGATGATAGAGCATCTCGGGGTCTTCGCGCGGACTCATTCGCCGCGCACGCTCAAGGTGGAAGGCCGCGTCTTTCGGCTGGCCCTTTCGATACAGCGCCCACCCGACACTGTCAATGAACGCCGCCTCAAGCGGGAATGCACCGGTTGCGTCCACTACGGCCTGGTAGGCCGTATCGAGATGCAACTCGTTGTCGGCCAGAATGTAGCCGGCATCGTTGAGCAGAAGCGCCCATTCACGCAGGCCAATCCGGTTCTGCTCGCGCCCCTTGCGGGCTGACTGGATGAGCTCCAGGCACAGACGGGCCCCGTGTTCGGTCTCTCCCGCCCCCAGTAGGGACATCGCGTAGGAGGAGCGATCCTGCGGCCCGAGTTCCGGGTCGGCCTCAAAGAGTGCGATGGCCTTCTCCCACGCTCCGGCGATGGCATACAGCCGCGCCGCCCTCCGCTGCAACTGCTCATCCTCGGGCAGCAGCGCCAGGGCCCGGTCAACTGCACGCTCCGCCCGACCGCTGAGCCGTGGGAGCGATTGCAGATCCGTCTCAGCGTCCTGCATGTAACGCAGCGCAACAAACTCCCGGCGCAACTGATCGACGCCGTCGCAGCCCGACAGACCCAGCGCGGCAACCGCCAGCAGAATGGCACCCACGCGAATCATGTAAGCGCCCCCGGCTTGAACTCCTGCCCCACGAAGGCGACGACGTCGTAGTACTGCATTCCCAGCACGACCATCTGCTCGGCAACCGCCGGCGACGAGTAGACTGCGTATGACGTCGAGTAGCGCCACAGCTCCTCGCCGCTCTGGAGCGAGATGGCGTACAGAGAGCCATCCTTGGAGCCGACGTAGACGATGCCCCCCGCGATTGCGGGCGAAGCAAGGATCTCATCGTCGGTCTCGAAGGCCCATGCGAGCGCGCCATCATCACGCGCGAGAGCGTAGATCTTACCGTCCATCGAGCCTACCACCGCCAACTCCTCCGCCACGGCGGGACAGCAGCGCACACGTCCGTCCACCTCCGTGCGCCAGATCCGCTCACCCGTGGCGGCACTGATGGCGGTAATGCTCTGATCATCGCAGCCGAAGCAGGCCACGCCGCCGGCCACACCGGCCGCAGCCGCCACGGGCTCGCCAGCTTCATAGCGCCACAGCTCGGTACCGTCCTCGAGGTTCGCCCCGATGACCGTGCCATCCCAGGAACCGACAATGACGGTGCCATCGGCAACCGCCGGGGCGGCCGATATCTCATCGCTGACCTGAATCTGCCAGCGCCGCTGTCCCGTCTTCAGATCAACGGCTGAAAGCCGCCCCTGCTGATTGCCGGTGATGATGATACCCTTCGCTATCGCCGGTGAAGAGCGGCTTGGAGCGCCGGTGTCATGCTTCCAGCGCACCGAGCCGTCGCCGGAGTCGAGGCAGTAGAGGAAGCCATCGCGGGAGCTCACGCAGACACCGTCGCTGGCGAAGGCCGGCGTTGACTCCACTCTGTCGCCGGTCTGCGTCTCCCAGCGAAGCTGCCCGGAGATGCTGTCGAGCGCGTAGACGTAGTTGTCGCGCGAGCCGAAACAGACGAGTCCTCGCCCCAGCGCGGGACCACCGACGACCGGGCCGCGCGTCTGGAAGCGCCAGCGCACCTTCAGCGGCGGACTGACCTGCTGACTGGAATAGCCAGTGCGGCGGACATTGCCGTGGAAGGTCAGCCACTCCTCAAAGAGGCTCGCGCGCTCCTGCTGCTCAAGCACCTCCTGGTGCATTTCGCGCACCGTCTCGGCGCCCACCACGGTGGAGGTGAGGCGGGAGGCCTCGTCAAGCAGTTCGAGCGCAGCGTCGAAGTCACGCCTCTGGGCGTAGGCCATGGCGAGTGCGAAGGCTATCTGCGCCGAGCGCGGCTGAGTGCGCCGGGCCTGCTCGATCTCCCGAACCGCCCGCGGCTCCTGTGCGACGCGCCCGAGCGCGAACGCCACCGCCCATGGCGCATCGGGGCTCTCACGCAGGCGGCGCAGCAATATGCGGGTGGTAGACTCGGCGTCCATCTCCATCAGCGCCTCGGCCACCTCGTCGCGCATCGCGTCGTCGCCGTCGCGCAGCGCCTGTGCGAGTGGCCGCAGCGCCCGGCGGCTCTCGATGCGACCCAGCGCGTAAGCGGCGAGGTGCCGCTCATCATCGCTGCCGCGACCGAGCATGTGTACCAGCTCGCGGTCGAGGCCACGGAGGTACTCCTCGGAAAGCTGGCGGATGTCCTGCTGTTCGTCATCGAGCAGGTCCACCAGTTCTCGGAGGTAGGCGCGAGAGACATGCGGCCCCAGCGCGCGCAGTGCAGACTGTCGCACATGCGCCTCCGGGTCGCGCAACATGTCCTTGACGGTGGGCTCAAGCAGCTCCTCAAGCTCCTCGACCCTGCCGAGCCAGTATCCCACGTCTACCTGCCGGTGGACGGCGCTGCGAACGGTAAGCGCCATCTCCTCGGGGGAGATGGTCAGTTCGTTGCGATGCGCGCCGATCACGCGCAGCGCGCCCTCCTGCATCAGGAGGCCGAATTTCTGATAGTTGCCCAGCTCGCGCGTCAGCAGGTCCTGCACATCCTTGACTTCGATCTGCCGTTCGGTCATCCACTCGTCTATCTTGCGCGCGAGGAACTCGTGCACGACCTCGTACTGCCGCTTCTCCGCACGACCGACACGGCGCACCAGGCGCAGGTCCTCGAGCCGCGCCAGGATACGCTCCACGGTCTCCTCGCTCTGACCGACCTCGGCGGCAATACGCTCCACCGACCGCACGGCCTTGAGTTCGGACGACTGCACCATCTGCTTGAGGATGTTGCGCACGATGCGGCGCTCCCACGGGGGAAGCTGATGGAGCGCGTGCTCGAGATAGTCGCGCAGGATCCGGTCGGCGCCCTCAAGGGCCTCGTAGGCGTGAGCGCCGATCGTGTGCCGGTTGGGCGAGAGCGTCTGGTAGAGGCGGTCCATGACGATCTGAAGCTCGGTGGGCTCGCAGCCGCCATCGTGGCAGAGATCCTCGAGCACCCGATCCACGAGGTCCTCCTCGACGGTGATGCGGAAGTTCGACCCGGGCTTGATCGCCGCCACCTTGGCCTGCCGCGCGCTCATCTTCCCCAGCCGATAGACGTGGTGGAGTATCTCGGGGAACTGCTCGCGGAGGTCGTAGAGCTGTCCGAGGAAGTCCTCGCGGATGGAGATGAGCACGCGCAAGTTCTCGCCGAGGCTCGACAGGGCCTCAGATAGCTGGGCGGCAAACTCCTGCCGCACCCGATCCCCGGTCTTCACGAAGTACTCCTCGAACTGATCGTAGAAGAGCACAAGCGGGCGTTGCGAGACCTCGGCCGCCCGTTCAAGCACCTCACGCATCCGGCCCTCAGTGTCAACACCAGTGATGTCATGCTCCGCGAGCGTGTCGGCCACGGCCATGCCGGTGCTCTCAATCGGGTCCTCGCCGCAGCGGATATAGATCGGCAGCCAGGCCGTGCCGTGATGCTCGTCGGCCTCCTCCGCCTCGTGGAGCATGCGCGCCATGACACCGGCATTGATCAGAGAGGTTTTGCCACGCCCGAGAGCCCCGAAGAGGACGCTCAGGCGGTGCCTGCGAATCATCTCGATTACTTCCTCGGTCTCCTGCTCGCGTCCGTAGAACAACTCGGCGTCTTCGGTGCGATAGTAATCGAGAAATCTATACGGACCGCCGCTGAGTACGCTAAGCGCCTGCCCCGGCTTGCGCCCCTGCCCGGTGCTGCGCCGATGCCGGCTCACCCGGTCCTCAAGGCCACTGAAGAATGCGTTCGGCTCGCCGGGCTCGCGGCAGAGCAGGTGGCGCGCCGAGGCGCGGGCGGCGAGCATCTTCGTGACCTCGGGCTGCAGCCGGTGGTAGTCCACGCTCGCGGGACTCTCCATCTTCAGTTCCTGGAAGAGGTCCTCATCATCCATCGGAATGATGCGGTTGACCCAAAAGACGCGATCGCCCTCATGCGGAACGTGCGAGATGAAGGCACGGTCGCGTTCGGTATGACCGACAAAGATCGACAGAGTCTTGAATGCCGAGGAGATGACGGGGCCGATCTGGTTGATGGAGGCATCCACCTCCTCCTGCGTCAGAGGCAGGAACTCCCCGGTCATCGAGCCCGCGCACTTGACCACAACCACACGCGTCGAACCCGAGATGGCCAGCTCGATCTCGGCGGGATCATCCTGGCCCGCGATGAGCAGGTGGTAGTCGGTATCCGGCTCCATGTGCTGGTTGTGCAGCGCGCGTTGGAGCAGGTTGGTAGGATCGGTAGTGAAGATCGCAGGGAAGTAGCCGTCGGAGATCATCCGCGCGAGTCGGGTGTGGGCCTCGCTGGGACGCCGCTCATCAACTACAGGGCGCAAGCGCCGGCAGCGTTCGAGGTGTGACGGCACGCGCTCGGCCATCAGGCGCAGAGCCGTCTCCTCAGCCTCCTCCTCCGGCAGTTCGAGGTCGTGCTCCCCCGCCCAGGCTACCGCCGTCTGGCGGACGAGGTCCTCGACCATGATCTCATCGGGAGAAGTTCGAATGGCGCTGCCCACGAAGAGGACATGGCGGCCGAGTTCATTTCGGCGCGACTTGACGTAATCGGCAATTGCCGTGAGCATCTGGTTATCACCTGACGGCGTGGGTACGCGCCGTGACCTGCTCAGATATTTTCGCCGCACAGCCACCAATGCCTGCCGGTGCCGCTACTGTTTACCGCGGCAGCGCCTCAAAGACAGACGGGGCGGCATACAGCCGCCCCGGACCTGGTGGAAAGCATCAAGTTGAACGTATCCGTGGTGCGGGATTGTTCCTCACCGGCTACATTGAGCGGAAACTGGTGGGCCCGGCTGGGATCGAACCAGCGACCAACCGGTTATGAGCCGGTTGCTCTTACCACTGAGCTACGGGCCCCCTCTAGCGTCAACGGTGCAATTATACCCGCAACGCGAATGCGGCGTCAATTCCAGGGCGCCTATTCGAGGTAGTCTCGCAGCACCTTGTTCCGACTCGGGTGGCGGAGCTTCTTGAGGGCCTTCGCCTCGATCTGCCTGATGCGCTCGCGCGTCACCTCGAAGATGTGCCCGACCTCCTCGAGTGTGCGCGAATAGCCGTCCTCAAGCCCAAAGCGCAACTTCAGCACTTCTCGCTCGCGCTCGGTCAACGTGTCGAGCACCTTCTCAAGCTGCTCGCGCAGCACGGAGTTGGAGGCGACATCCACGGGTGTGCCAATCTCATCGTCGGGGACGAAATCGCCCAGGTGGCTATCCTCCTCCTCGCCGACCGGTGCCTCGAGCGAGAGCGGGTCGGGCGCGATGCGCTTGATCTCGGCCACGCGCTCGACGGGCAGATCCATCTCCGCGGCAACCTCCTCGAGGGTCGGTTCGCGCCCAAGCTGCTGCAGCAGAGCGCGCGAGGTGCGCACCACACGGTTGATCGTCTCGACCATGTGTACCGGGATGCGGATGATCCGCCCCTGGTCGGCGATGGCGCGGGTAATCGCCTGGCGGATCCACCATGTCGCGTAAGTGCTGAACTTGTAGCCCTTCTTGTAGTCGAACTTCTCCACCGCCCGCATCAGGCCCATGTTTCCCTCCTGGATCAGGTCGAGGAAACTGAGGGTGGAGCGTCCGGCGTATTTGCGGGCGATGCTCACCACCAGACGCAGGTTCGCGTCCGCAAGCGCCTGCACGGCTTCCTCATCGCGGAGCTTGAGGCTCTGGTCGTGAACGCTGTGCGGGTCGATCTGGCTGGTGAAGCAGGCGACGACCTCACAGCGCGGACTGACGCCGCGATCTTCATCCTCAGGCGAACGATAAGCAAGCCGCGGCGGCTCGGACTTGTCGCCGACGGTGAAATGGAACACGAGGTCATCCTGCATCGGAAAGCCCGCGATACCACGTATGCCTTCATCGCCGCCGCGAAGCCGCACGGAGTAGGTCATGCGTGAGGCCCACGGCTCCTGCTGGATGATGCGCAGGCAGCGCGTCTCCTCGCTGTAGTGGAGTGAGCATGGCACTTCCTGATCCATCGAGTCCGCCACCACGATCGCGTCGGGATCGGCGCTCTCGGGCTCGAGGTCGCGGTCAAAGAGGATCGCGATGGAGCGGGTCGGATCTACGCCCGTGGCGCCGGCGGCGGGGTCAGTGCTGATCGCCCGTGGGGCGGCCTTCTGATTGGTGGTCGAGAAGCTGAACTCAACCGGCTGCTCGAGCCGCTTGCCGCCTACGGAGACGACGCTGTCATCGCCAGCGGCCACAACGACTACAAACTCATTGCGGTGCAGAAGATTGCTCGCAGGCCGGAATATGACTAAGTCGGGCTCCTCGCCGGGCAGGACATGCCCTTCAACAGCGCGACCCCGCGTATCAATCACCGTCACCGCTGCATCCGTCACCGACCGCGCAACGATCCCGTCATTGAAGCGGATCACAACGTCGCGGTGGACCTCGACGTCCTCCTGGCCGCCGGCGGGGCGTGTCTCCGTGACGCTCAGTGGGGCGCCGGAGAACTGGGTGGCGAATGACCAGGAGATGTTGGTGCCCAGTGTTCGACCCTGGATGTCGGCCAGACCGTCCTCCGATCCATCAATGGTTACGGTGTATGTAGTCCCCGGACGCAGGCGCTTGTCTGACCGGAAGGTCAGGCAGTTGCGGGCCGCGTCAAAATGCGCCTCCCCCTCTCCGAGGTGGATGCGCTTGGCAAGCTCCACCTCCTCGGACGCATTCAGGAGCGGTACCTTGCCGATATTGCGGAGGTACATGCGCACGGAATCGTCCACGGGCACCGAGTCGGCCTCGACAAAGCCCGCGTCGTCGTCATCGTCCTCGGGGGTCTCGTCCTCCTCCTCGAATGCGTCATCGGGGGAGTCCGAGATCCGGATATCTGCATCTCCAAGAACCGAGTAGATGTCCTCGATGTCCTCCGCCTCGAGGTCCTCAACATCGCCGAGGGCTTCCTGGATCTCCTCGTAGGTCAGATAGCCCTGCTCCTGGCCCTTGCGAACAAGCGCCTTGACTTCGGCGAGGTCCTTGACCTCTTCATCCTTCCCCTTCGGCAACCAGTTCAACTCCTTTCGACACACGGCAATGGACGCGGCGGCGCGCCGCCTTGGCCCGGATTATCAGAGTTTCCATGCATTACGCACATCTCAGTGAACAGCCAACCGGCGGCACACCTTCGGGCCGACCTCGGGCAGCCTGCCATGCAACGTGCCCTCGTGCGGCCCCTCCTGCGGCGAACGGCCATGATCTAAGTCTCGAGGGAGAACGGGTCTCCCTCCTCCTCAGCCCACGGGTCATCCACGGGTGGTCCTTCGACCTCGGCCTCGGAGAACGCCTCCGTAGCGCTCTCAGCCAGCGTCGGGGTCTCGCAGCCCTTTGCGTCGGGCGCCTCTACCGGTCGCTGATCGGTGGGGTGAGCTTCGCGCCTCACCTCATCGCCCACGTAGCCTCCCGCGCCCGCACCGCGGATGCGACGGCTCGCCTCGACGAACTTCCTGACTACCTCATCCTCCAGGGTAAGCTCGCCGCTGTTGATTCCATCGGTTATCCTGCGCCTGAGTTCCTCAAAGTCCTCGATGACGAGGTCGTCGGAGCCGAATAGCTCCCCGAACGAGCGGAGCGCGGTTGCGCCGCCCATCTGTCGGTGCATGCGCAGGCGGTTGACCGCCTGCAAGGTCTGCGCCATACGCACGTCCTCGTCCTCTTCGGCGATGGTCGGGACATGCGCGACAGTCAATTCCACACCGCGCCTGCGAAGCCCTCCCTCCTCCGCCAATCCATCCACGAGCGCCGCGACCTCGAGTGTGTCGGTGACTGCAAGCTGCTCGCCGATTGCGCGGAGGATCTCCGCATCCTGGACGGTGAGCATGTGCTCGGGCGTGAGGAACTCCACCACGACCCGCGCCACCTCCACGTCGTCGAGCGCGAGTGCCAGCAGCTCCGTCTCCGCTCTCATCAGCCCGCCAGGGTCGCGGGTGAGCGCGTCAGTGATGAACGTAGGGTCGCGCGGCGATACAACCTTCCCCCGCGCGGGGGCGGCACCTTCCTGACGCCGCGTAAGCTCGAACTTGATGACACGCTCCATCGCTTCGGTGCGCCCGGGATCGTCGCGCCCCCAGATATCGGCGGCGCGCTTGACGAATTCCGCCCGGCGCGGCCAGTCCTCGATCTTGAGCAGCACATCCACGGCATCACGAGCCGCGATCGCGGCGCCATCAGGCCCGCCGGCGGCATGCTCGGCGAAGATCATCCGAAGCTGATACTCGATGGGGGAGATGCGCTGGTCAAGAAGCGCCCGGAAAGCATCCGGGCCATATGATCTGACGAACTCGTCCGGGTCCATGTTCTCCGCCAGAACGATCAGACTGGCGGCGATCTCGGCGCTCTCCACCACCTCGAGGTTCTTCAGCGCCGCCCTCGCCCCGGCCGTGTCGGCGTCGTAGACAAGCACAACCTCTTCGGCGTAGCGCCCCACCAGATCCAGTTGTTCGCGCGTGAGTGCCGTGCCGAGGCCAGCAACAACATTGTGGATGCCCGCCTGGTGCAGCGAGATCACGTCGGTGTAGCCCTCGACGAGCAGCGCGCGCTTGTCCGCGATGATTGCGTCGCGGGCGACGTCGAGCGCATAGAGTGTGCGACGCTTCTGGAAGGCCTCCGTCTCCGGCGAGTTGAGATACTTCGCCGGATTATCGGCATCCAGCGCGCGCCCGCCGAAGGCTATTACGCGCCCCGTCACATCCGCTATCGGGAAGATCAGCCGGTTGCGGAAGGTGTCGTAGTGCCCGCCGCGCTCGGAGGGCTTGGCGAGACCGGCCTCCTCGGCCACGGTCGGGTTGATCCCCTCCGCGGACAGCACGCCCAGCAGGTCATCCCACGAGTCCAGCGCGAAACCGAGGTGGAAGCGATCGATCATCGCCCGGCTGAAACCACGGGCGCGGACGTAGCTACGCGCATGTTCGGCCGCCGGGTGGCGGAACAGATTCTCCACGAAGTGCGCACAGGCGATCTCGTTGGCGCGCTGGATCTGATCGCGATGCTTGCGTTTCTCGGTGGCCATCGGATCGTTCTCGATGCGTATGCCCGCGCGCTGGGCCAGCATCCGAACCGCCTCGGGGAAGGTCATGTTCTCGCGCTTCATAATGAAGGAGAAGATGTCGCCGCCTTCGCCGCAGCCGAAGCAGTGATAGAAGCCGCGTTCGGGGTCGACGGTGAACGAAGGGGTCTTCTCCTGATGAAAGGGACAGAGGCCCTTGAGCCGTGTGCCCGCGCGTTCGAGGCGTACATACTGGCCTATCACCTCGGCGATGTCGAGGTGCTGGCGAATCTCCTCCTTGGCCTCTGAGAGATCCATCTGCTTCACTATCCGGAATCGATGTGCCGCCGGAAGGTCATTCGCGGCGGCTGCAGAGTGTCCTTCATGAAAAGAGCGAAAGGGCGGCGCCCCTATCAGGCACCACCCTGTCCGTGATACGTGGCAACAGCGCTCTTTTCGACGCGGGCATGGGGGAGACCTCCCTCAGTCTGGAACGCTTCAGCTCGGAAGCGGCACCGCCTTACCACAGGTGCGTGTCGCCGGTGACCGCCCGGGCCGGGAGGAGTTCGGCCCCCGCTGCAGAAGTCTTGTAGATGATGCCGGGCATCAACCACCGATGAGGGAGAGAGCGATGATTGGGAACACTCGGTCAATGAGCAGTCGCACTGACTGGCGGGCATTTGCGACCGCAGCCACACTGGTCTTCGTCCTTAGCTGCACCGCATGGTGCGCGCCGCAGCAGGTCACGATCCTGCACTTCAACGACTTCCACGGTAATGTCCTGATACCAGAGGGCGAAGATGCACTGGGAGGCATCGCGCGGATCGCCGGGACGGTGCGGCAGATCCGCGCGGAGAACGAGGCGGCCGGCGTCGAGACGCTGCTGTTGATCGCGGGCGACGTGCTGCAGGGCACACCGCTCTCGACAGTCTTCCACGGAGAGGCCGACGTTGCGGCGCTGAATCTGATGGGCGTCTCTGCGATGGCGCTGGGCAATCACGAGTTCGACTACGGCATGCCGAACCTGCACAAGCTGGTGGAGATGGCGGAGTTCCCGATGCTGGCGGCAAACATTCGGCGCAAGGTGGACAACACTCAGGTCTTCCCCGGCACCGCCCGCTTCGTTGTGGGTGATGAGATGGTGGTCGTGATCGGTCTGACCACTCCCGAGACGCGGATCACCACGATGCCGACCAATGTGGAAGATCTGGTCTTTGAGGACCCGGCAGCGACGGCGACCATGCTCGCCGAACGTATCGATCGTTCCGGCGATCGCGTCATCGTCGCGCTGACGCACCTCGGCTTCGATGAGGACCAGCAGCTTGCGCGCGATGTCCCTGCGCTCGATCTGATCGTTGGCGGGCACAGTCACACGCAGGTTGATGAAGCTGCACGGGTGGGGAATGCGCTGGTTGTGTCGGCAAAGTCCTACGGTGAGTATCTCGGCAGGCTCGACCTTGTGATAGACAACGGTGAGGTCTGCAGCCATGAGTACCGGCTTATCCCGATGGACGCCACGGCGCCCCAGGCGCCGGAAGTGGCGGCCGTCGTGGCAGACTACCAGGGACGCCTCGATGACGCCATCAAGCGCGTGGTAGGGGAGACCACGGTGCCGCTCAATGGTGTGCGTGACGATGTTCGCTCCGGCGAGACAAATCTCGGGAACGTCATCACCGACGCGATGCGGCTCGTCTCCGGGGCGCCGATTGCCGTGCATAACGGCGGCGGCATCCGCTCCTCCATTGACGCAGGCCCGATAACACTCGAGGAAGTGCTGCAGGTGCTCCCGTTCGGCAACGAGGTGGCGACAGTTGAGCTTACGGGTGCGCAGCTTCGGGATATCCTCGCACAGAGCATCGCCGCGGAGCGACCATTCGGCGGATTCCTGCACGTGTCAGGCCTGAAGCTCGTCGCGGAGGGGCATACTCTGGTCAGCGCCACGGTCGGCGATGAGCCGCTTGATGACACAAAGAGTTATCTTGTCGCTACGAACGCGTTCCTGCTTGAGGGTGGCGACGGCTTCGCGACCTTCACAGAGGGCAGGAACCCCTACTACGTGGGAACCAAGCTGGACACGTCATTCGTCCAGTATCTGAGCGAGCACGGGACAATTTCTCCAGAGGTGGAGGGGAGGATAGTGATTCGATGACTTTCAACAGGATCGTAACAGCAGTGGTGATCGTCGCTGCGATTGCTGCGATGAGCGCATGCGCCCAGGGGAACCTTCCGGGGCCGGTGCAGGCGGCCGTCGCCGATCTCGCCGAGCGCCTGGCCATCGAGCAGGCGGCGGTGACTGTCGCCGGATTCGAGGAGGTTACGTGGCCCGATACATCCCTCGGTGTGCCGGAAGAGGGACGGATGTACGCCCAGGTGGTGACGCCCGGCTATCGCGTGAGACTGCGCGTGCAGGAGCAGCGGTACACCTACCATACCGACATGGCCGGGCGAGTTGTCCTTGCCGAGGGCAGCGCCCCTGCGGCGCAGCTTCCCGGGCAGGACGAGCCGGAGGATCCCATGATTTCGAGGATCCTGCTCATCGACCGCGGCATCAGGCACCTGAGCGAGCAGCTTGATGTAGATCGCGACCGGATATACCTGGCATCGGTCGAGGAGCGCAACTGGCCGGATGCCGCACTTGGTGCGCCATTGGCCGGGCAGACGTACGCCCAGGTTGAGACACCGGGCTACCGGCTGATCTTCGAGGTAGATGGCAACCTGTACCGCTACCACACCGACCTCGCGAGTCGTATCGTCTCCGAGGAGGGTGGCGCGCCAGAGGCTCCACCGGCAGCCGGGGAAGGAGTGCCAACGCAGGTGGTGGAGCAGGCAATCGCCGATCTTGCATCGCGTCTGAACATCGATCGCGGGGATGTTGAGGTGGTGCTCACCGAGCAGGTGGAATGGCCCAGCGGCTCACTTGGGCTCCCCGAGCCCGGCATGATGTACACGATGGCCATCATCACCGGGCAGCGGGTCGTGCTGGAGGCGGAGGGGCGGCAGTTCGAGTACCGCACCGGTCAGAGCATGCTTCGCTATGCGGGCGTGGTCTACGGCGAGCAGCCTTCCCTGTTGGCGCTTTACCGTGCGGAGCCACGCGACGGCAACAACTTCTTCCACCTGCAGAGCATTGACATCGGGACGCACGCGGCGCGTATCGTGACCGAGTTCATCTCGGACTTCGCGGCGACACCCGATGGGCTCGACATTGCGGTGAAGAGCCGCACCTCTCGCTCGGGGCACGAACTGGCTCATATCAACGCCGCTGGCGAGCGCACCCCATTTGCTAGCGCATTCGACTTCAGCCCCGTCGCCTGGCGCCCCGACGGCGCGATGCTGGCCTACTGGGCGCAGGAGAGCGTGGGCGACCGCACCTCCCGGCTGAGGATCAATCGCCGACCGTTCGCCTCACAGCAACTGCAGCCGGCTCTGCCGGGACTTGAGCCTGGATCGTATGAGCCCGGCCGCCTCGTCTGGACCAACGACGGCCTGGGGATCACCGTCATTACCGGTGACGGCCCGCGCAGCTTCTACTGGAACGGCGAGGC
>JAAYJW010000212.1 GCA_012522765.1 candidate division WS1 bacterium
CAGATGCAGGTCGGTGCGGGCGAGCAACAGGTGCGTGTCTCGCGACAGGCGCAGGAGGAGTGACGCCAGGTGAATGACGAGCTTGAACTGATCGCCGACGGGCTCGCCTTTCCCGAGGGGCCATGCTTCGACGCGGACGGCAGCCTCTACCTCGTGCAGTGTGACAGCGGCTGGGTCTCGCGGATAGAGGACGGCCGGGCGCATGACTACGTGCACACCGGCAGCACACCAAACGGCGCGGTCTTCGATGAGATGAACGTCCTGTGGGTCGCCGAGGCAGGGGCCAACCAGCTTCTGCGCTACGATGGCAGCGATTTGGCGGAGATAGCAGGCTCGTGGGGAGGAGAGCCGCTGCGGAAGCCGAATGACCTTGTGTTCGCGCAGGACGGCTCGATCTACATGACCGGGCCGGGTGGTTCGGGCGCGGAAGACAGGGTGGGCGTCATTTACCACGTCTCGCGCGAGGGGCAGATCGAGGTAGTCGCCGACGGCATGGCCTTCCCGAACGGGTTGGCATTGACGGCCGATGCCTCGCTGCTTTACGTGGCAGAGACGCGGGCTCACCGCGTGCTCGCCTTCGAAGTGCGCGCAGACGGTTCGCTTGATGGCCCGCGGCCGTTCGCGGAGATGCCGGGAGGAACCGGCGGCGATGGCATGGCGCTGGACGTAGACGGCAACCTCTACGTCGCGCACTACGGCATGGGGGAGATCGCGGTTTTTGACGCTGAGGGCAAGCGCATCGGCACCCTTCCCGCTGGCGGAGAGAGGCCCACGAACGTGGCCTTCGGCGGAGATGACCTGCGCGACTTGTTTGTCACCGAGGTAGAGACGGGGGCGGTGTACCGCCTGAGGCCGGGCTCCGAGGGGCTTCGTCCGTTCTGCGACCCGAGGAAGTAGATCCCGCGCGACCTTTCCGCGCTCTCGGTTGTTGTTAACGCTGAGCACTGACACCTGCAGCCTGATCGGACTAACATGAGAGAGATCTTCTACTCACACGCGATTCGCGAGGCCCTCGAGGAGGAGATGGCGCGCGATGAGCGGGTCATCCTGATAGGCGAGGACATCGCTGAGTACGGCGGGGCTTTCAAGATCACCCGGGACATGGCAGGGCGCTTCGGCAAGGACCGGGTGCGCAACACCCCCATCAGCGAGAACGGTTTCGTCGGCGTGGCGGTCGGGGCGGCGATGACCGGCCTGCGCCCGGTGGCGGAGCTCATGTTCATGGACTTCCTCACGCTGGCGATGGACCAGCTATGCAACCACGCAGCGAAGTTCCGCTACCAGTACGGCGAGCAGTGCACGATCCCGCTGGTGCTGCGCTGCCCCGCAGGTGCCGGGCGCTCCTACGGCCCCACGCACTCACAGAGCCTCGAACGTTGGCTGATCAGTACGCCCGGTCTGCTCGTTGTCGCCCCCTCTACGGCCGAGGACGCCAAGGGCATGCTCAAGTCCGCCATCCGCTGCGACGACCCCGTGGTCTTCGTGGAGAGCAAGCTGCTCTACGGCCAGCGACAGCCGGTGCCGGATGGTGACTACACGGTGCCACTGGGCGAGGCCGCCATCCGCCGTGAAGGCGAGCACATCACTATCGTGGCGTACTCGCGGATGGTCGCTGAGGCGCTGAGGGCCGCCGATGCCCTTGCCGAACATGGCGTGGAGGCGGAGGTAGTTGATCTGCGCACCCTCTCTCCGCTCGACATGGACACAGTGGCGACGTCGGTCGAGGCGACGGGCCGGGCGGTGGTGGTGGAGGAGGGGTCGCTCACAGGTGGCGTTTCGGCTGAGATTGCGCAGCGGATCACCGAGGAATGCTTCGACCTGCTCGATGCGCCGCCGCGTAGAGTCGCGGCGCTCGATGTTCCGGTGCCTGCGGCGGAGGTGCTTGAGCGTGCCGCCACGCCGGACTGGCGCGACATCGCGCAGGCTGCGGCTGATGTGATCAACTACTGACGCACGAGGGGTTGCTGACTTGCTTACTACTGCGGACGCGACAATCATCGTGGTCAGCTACAACAAGCGCAAGTACACCGAGCTGTGTCTCGACAGCATGCTCAGGGGAATGCCGCGGCCGTCGCAGATCGTTGTGGTGGACAACGGCTCCACCGACGGCACGGTACCGTTCCTCGAGGACCGCTTCCCGGAGCTGGCCGAGGAAGCGGGTGTGGACTTCGACCTGATCCGCAATGATACAAATGTCGGCGCCTGCACAGCGCGCAATCAGGGCCTCTCGGTGGCCTGTGGCGAGTACATCGGCTTCATGGACAACGATGTCGCTGTGCGCTCGAGCGAGTGGCTCAGCATCCTCGCCGGGGTGCTTGAAGAGGCGACGTCCAACGGCATCGTCGGCCCGAAGCTGGTCTTTCCGTTCGAGCCTTACAACATCCAGCATGCCGGGGCGGCGATCTCGCGCACGGGGAGGGTCAAGTATCTCGGACGGGGCAAGCAGATTGATGCCCCCGAGCACAACCAGCGCCGAGAGGTGCAATGTCTCATCAGCGCCTGCTGGTTGATGAAGGGCGAGATACCGGATAAGATCGGCGGACTGGACGAGATATTCAATCCCGCGCAGTTCGAGGACTTTGACTTTTGCTATCGCGCGCGCGAGGCGGGATGGAAGGTTCTGTACGATCCCGTTGCTGAGATGTACCACTACGAGAGCGTCACAACCGACAACTCGCCGGATGTGAACTACAAATACGTGACTGTGCGTAACGGCATGGAGTTCAAGCGCCGGTGGCGGCAGATGTTCGAGCAGGAGGACGGGCCGTCGGACGAGGAGTGCCACTGGGAGCGTCTTGAGACGAGGCCGATTGAGCAGACGGGGATACCTCCGATAGTTGACCGAGACGGGAAGCCATGCAGCCCATGACGAAGGAGATGACGTGGATGTCCGATCAGCAACTCAAGCAGCAGATCAAGGAAATGATCGTGGAGCGCCTCTTCCTCGACGCCGATCCGCAGCAGATGGCCGATGATGAGAACCTGATGGAGAACTACGAGATCGACTCGGTCAATCTCTTTGAGATCGTGGTCGGCCTCGAGGAGCAGTTCGACATATCCTTTGAGGATGAGGACTTCAGCGTGGACCTCTTTGCCACCGTCAACAGCCTCGCGGAGTACGTAGAGACGAAGCGGAGCTGAGTGAGTTGTGACAGCAGCACAGGAGCGACTTGTCAGCTTTGAGAGCGCGGGCGAGCTTCTCCACGGCGTGATCCATGAGCCGCTGGAGGAGACGCAGCAGGCGCTTGTCTTCTGCCACCCGTTCGCGGAGGAGAAGAAGTGCGCTCACCGGAGCATGGTAGAGGCGGCGCGTGCGTGTGCGGCGGCCGGGTGGGCGGTGCTGCGCTTCGACAATCGCGGCTGTGGAGACAGCCCCGGCTGCTTCGAGCAGTACGATCTCAATGACTGGCGGCTGGATATTGAGAGCGCGCTTGAGTGCGCGGCGCGCGAGACCTCTTCAGCGGTGGGACTGCTGGGCTTGCGACTCGGGGCCACGCTCGCGGCAGAGGTTGCCGAGGATCGCCCGGATGTTGCCTGCCTGGTGCTCTGGGAGCCGATCGTGGACGGTGAGCGTTACATCAAGCAGAATCTGCGCCGGTCAATCATCAAGGCGATGATGACCAGCCACGAGGGCGGCGGGAGCGGCACGACTGCCGCCCACACTGCAGGCGCTTCAGGCGAGGGCACGGTAGATTTTGACGGCTACAGTGTCGGCGAGGCGATGCGCGAGCAGCTTGCCGAGGTGAACCTGCTGGAGCCGCCACCGGTCTATCCGCGGCCGGTTCTCGTAGTCGCACTGGGAGCCGGGGAGGCGATGGGGGAGCAGTTGCAGCGGCTCGCAGACGCTTACACTATGGGGACAGCGCGCGCGGTGCGTCAGGAGCCGATCTGGCAGCGGATCGGTGTGATGGACGCGACGCCCGTGATCTCCGCGACAGTCGAATGGCTGAGGCAGCAGTGATTACGCAGCAACAGACGATGGAGCAGCATCTGTTCTTCCCCAGCCACGGACAGCGGGTGCTCGGTGTGCTGCACAGGCCCGAAGGGCCGCCACGGCCCGGGGCACTGGTCTTTCTGCACGGCTGGTCGGGATACCGAATCGGGCCGCATCAGATGTTCACGAAGAGCGCGCGACAGGCCGCCGAGCTTGGCTTCGCCTCCCTGCGGTTCGACTTCCGTGGCCGCGGAGACAGTGAGGGCGACGCATCGGCGACCACGCTCTCGACGATGATCGAGGACGCGGTGGCCGCGGCGCGGCTGGTCTGCGATGAGATGGGTGTTGAGCGCGTGGCGCTGATCGGCGACTGCTCGGGCAGCGAGGTGGCGATTGGGGCCGGTGTGCTGGATGAGCGCATCGATTCGCTTGTGCTCTGGTCGGCGCCGATTGTGGCCGGGTCGCGTGCGGGGGCCGATGCAGCCAAGCGGCGCAGCACCTACGCGAGCTATCTGTCGAAGCTCTTCCGCAGGGAGACATGGGCGAAGCTGATCGGCGGCAGGCTGCAGCCGCGCATGATCATGCGGGCTCTCACCCGCGGCGGCAAAGGCGCAGGTGAGGAGGGCGCGAAGAGCGATCGCGAGATCGACTGGTACCGGCGCTTCGTGGACTTCGGGGGGCGCATTCTGTTCATCTACGGCGGCAACGATCCTCTGACCACCAGTGCGGTCGGGCACTACCGTGATCTATCCGAGGAGGCAGGGCGCGAGTTTGAGCATCACGTGGTCGAGGGCGCGAATCACGCCTTCTACTCACTCGGCTGGGAGCGGGAGGTCATGGATGTGACGCTTGAGTGGCTCGTCGGGCGCTATCCGGCAACGAGTGGTGGCGATGGGTGATCCCGCGCCGGCGCGCGTACTGCTGGTCAACCACGTCGGCGAGGTCAGCGGCGCGGAGAACAGCCTTCTAACGCTGGCGCACCACCTTGACCGGCGGCGGATCCAACCCGTGGCGGCCGTTCCGGCAGGCAGGCTGGCGGCGGAGCTTGATGCGCTGAAGGTGCCGGTGAGTCTGCTGCCGCCACTGCGGCTCAATCGCCCTCGGAACCCCTGGGAGGCGTTCTCGGGCTGGCTGCGACTGAAGCGGTGGGGGGCGGCGCTGGGCACTGCAGCCGAGGAGCTTGGGGCGCAGCTTATCGCCGCGAACAGCGTGATCGCAGCCGTTGCCGCTGCCGGCGGCCCGGCGCGCGAACTGCCGATCGTCTGGCATGCACGAGACCTGCGGGCACCGCGGCGAGCAGTGCGGTGGGTGGTGCCAAGGGTGACGCGGATCGCGGCGATCTCGGCATGCGTGGCCGACAATCTTTGTGAGGCACATCCTGCAGCGCAGGATCGCATCACGCTCATTTACAACGGCATCGACCGGACGCTCTTTTACCCTGAGCGCTCGCGTACGGAGGTGCTGAGGGAGTTTCGCATCGCCGACGATGCCATCGTCATCGGCAACATCGGGCAGCTCGTGCCGTGGAAGCGGCAGGACCTGTTCCTCGAGGCGGCTGCAGGTATACTCGCGCGCAACTCACGCGCGTGGTTCCTCGTGGTGGGCGCCGACATCTTCGGCGACCATCCTGAGTACGTCGCCGACCTGCGCCAGACGGCCGTGAGGCTCGGCTTGAGCGGGCGCCTCGTCTTCACCGGCTATCGTGAGGACGTGGCCTCGCTGATGGGCGCGATGGATGTGCTGGTGCATTGTGCCGCCGATGAACCGCTGGGGCGAGTGCTCATCGAGGCGATGAGCCTTGGCGTACCCTGCGTGGCAGTGGATCGCTGCGGACCATCGGAAGTCATCGAGGATGGGGAGAGTGGCATCCTCGTGCCACCTGACGAGCCGCGGGCGATCTCCGATCGCGTCGTGGAGCTTTTGTCGCGGCAGGGCGGAGCCGAACGGATGGGCGCTACCGCGAGGCGGCGCGTAGACGACCTGTTTTCGGCCTCACGCATGGCCCGGCTTACAGAGAACCTCTACGAGGAGGCGCTGGCGGCAGCGCGCTGATGAACGGCGGTCATGACGAGCGCAATCAGCTAAGCATCGGGATTGACTGCCTGCTGGCCGGCGAACGGCCGTCAGGCGTCGAGCGTGCGACGCTTGGGCTGCTGGAGGGGCTCGCTGAGATCGAGCCGCCGGACCAGCACTTCGCAGTCCTGATAGCTGAGGGGCGTGATGATGCGGTACCGCCGGGCCCGGCGCTCAGAGTGCTGACCGCGCCCCGGTGGGCAGGCAGGCGGGCGGGTCGAGTGCTCTACGAGCAGCTTATCGCGGCTGCTCGGCTGAGGGCGGAGTCAGTTGACGTGGTTCACGGCCCTGCGTATGTCCTCCCGCTGAACTGGGACGGGCCATCTGTGGCCACGATTCACGACGCCATCACGGTCTGCCGGCCCGAATGGTGCCAGTGGCACAACGTGGTTCACTACGGCATGGTGATGACAGCAAGCGCGCGCCGGGCCAGTGCCGTGGTGGCCCCGAGCGAGTTCACGAAGCAGGAGTTGATCGAGCACCTGGGGGTGGAGTCGAGTCGGGTGCGCGTCGCGCCGCTGGGGGTCAGCGAGAGTTTCGCGCCCGCGGATGAAGAGGCCGTCGAGCGGCTGCGCGGGCGCTACAATCTTCCGGAGAAGTATCTGCTGTCGGTCGGCAACCTTGAGCCGCGGAAGAACCTGGCGGGCGTGGTGCGGGCTTTCGAGGCACTCGCGGGCGCGATCCCGCACCACCTGGTCATCGCCGGGAAGTGCGGATGGAAGTACAAACAGACCCTTGCGGCCATCGAAGGCTCACCGGTGGCGGACCGCATTCGGCGTCTGGACTGGATTGCCGAGGAGGACCTGTGCGGGCTGTATTCGGGCGCGGAGGTGCTTGTCCAGTGGTCGCTGCACGAGGGTTTCGGCCTCACGCCGCTGGAGGCGATGGCCTGCGGAACGCCGGTAGTGATCTCCGACGGTGGCGCTCTGCCGGAGGTGGCTGGAAAGGCGGCGATGGTTGTGCCGCTCGATGCCGGCCCGGAGGGGCTTGCAGGGGCGCTGCGGGAGCTTGTTGATGACGCGCAAGCACGGGCGCGGATGAGCCGGCGGGGGATCGAGCACTCGGCGAAATACAGGTGGGCAGCGCACGCAGAGGTTGTTGCACGGGCCTACCGGGAGGTCGCGATTGAGGCGCAGTGAGCGAGGCGGCAGGCTGGTATACGTGCTGGGCAGCTTTCCCTCGCTGTCGGAGACCTTCATCCTGCGCGAGATCCTCGAGCTTGAGCGGAGGGGCCTGCGGATCTCGATCCTGTCACTCGAGCCGGGCGAGGCGGTAGTCCATGCCGATGCCCTGGGGCTGGCGGAGCGCACGGTGTACCGGCCATCGCCGTTGTCGCTGCGCTCGCTGCTCGCGGGGCTTGTGACGCTTATTCTGCGTCCTTTCGGGACAATCGGCGCGACGCTGTATGCGGTGAAGTGCATCCTGGGCGCCCCGAACGCCGCGGGGGAGATCATTCGCAGCATGGCGGCGGCGGCATTCTTCGCCTGTGCGCTGCGGGGAACCAAGCCGAGGCACGTACACGCTCATTTCGCCTCCATGCCCGCTACGGTCGGGCTGCTGCTGGCGCACATACTGGAGACGACTTTCTCAGTCTCGGCGCATGCGAGGGACCTTTTCGCCGGCGAGACCGTTCTGATGGACAGGAAGACGCGCGAGGCGGAGTTTGTGGCCGTCTGCACGGAGGCGGGGCTGGAGCATCTGCGGCGGCAGCATCCGATGTCCGCCAGCGGTCGGCTGAACTTGATCTATCACGGAGTTGACGTCGTCGAGTTGATGCCGCTGCCCTCGTCAGAGCCCTCCGATGATGTGCCGCTTGTCCTGTCGATTGGTAGACTGGTGGAGAAGAAGGGCTTCCCGGTGCTGCTGCGGGCGGCGGCGCTGCTGCGCAAACGTGGCATCAGCTTCCGCCTGCAGATAGTCGGCGCGGGGCCGGATGAGGCCGACCTGCGGCGCCTGGTGACGGGGCTTTCGCTGGAGAATTGCGTCGAGCTTTCGGGCGCTATCGAGCACGAGCGCCTGATCCCGCTCTTTCGGAGGGCAGCGGTGTTCGTGCTGGCATCCGTTGTGGCGAGTGATGGCGATCGCGACGGGCTGCCGAACGTGCTGCTCGAGGCGCTGGCGCTGGGTGTACCGGCGGTAAGCACGCGCGTCTCGGCGATCCCGGAGCTGATCGAGCACGAGGAGACGGGGCTGCTGGCGAAGCCGGGCGATGCCGAGGACCTTGCCGATCAGATCGAGCGCATGCTCTTTGACGAGGAGCTTCGGGCGAAAGTGGTCGAGCAGGGGCGGCTTGCGGTGGTGACGCGGTTCGATGTGAAGGAGAATGTGCTGAAGCTGGCCGATCTGTTTGCCAGCGTGATGAGCCGTCGTCGTTGACGCATCTGTGCGGGCAAGACGCAACGAACGGTGAGAGATGTGATTGAACCGCCGGAAGAACGAGTGACTGTGGAGCAGAGCGCAGCGGCCAGGATGACTCTCGCGGCAATCATCATCAGCGCTTTTGGGCTGCTGGGCAAGATCCTCGGGTATGGCAAGGAGATACTCATTGCCGCCTACTGGGGACGCGGAGCCGCGGTTGATGCTTTCGTGGTCGTCTACAAGACGATCGTTTTCGAGTTGTACGTGAAGATAGAGAAACTCCTGCGCCCGACGTATCTGCCGATCTTCGTCGCCCGCAAGTCGGAAGGTGAGGACGATCGCGCGTGGCGATACTTCAGCGTGATCAGCACATTTGTCTTTGTCTTCATGACGCCTCTGGTGCTGGCGGCAATCATCTGGGCGCCGGGGCTGATCCGCACGCTCTTCCCGGGCCTTGAGATGGTTGATCTCGCGGCGGACATGCTTCGAATCTCCGGCGCCGCGACGCTCCTGATGGTGCTGTCGGTGATGACGGAGCTTACGCTGCATTCGCACAAGGAGTTCACGATCCCGGCTCTCGCGGACGCCACGCGGCAGTTTGTGCTCTTTGGTACCATCGGCGCGCTGATCGGCTTTGGCATCTATCCGACAGGAGAACCTGAAGGGCTGAAGGCTGCGGCCGTGGGTGTGCTGCTCGGTGGAGCGGCGAGGCTGCTCGTGCAGATACCGGCTATATTGCGGCGCATGACGACCTTCCGCCCGGGGCTCGACGTGAGCAATCCCGACGTCCGGCGCATGTTCAGCCTCATGCCGCCTGTGATCGTCGGCCTGCTCTTCTCACTGGCGCGGAACTACTTCGACCGCCGCTTTGGCACCGACGCGGGTGAGGGTGTAGTCTCGGCGCTCAACTACGGGCGCATGCTCGCCGACCTCCCGACACTCATTCTGCCGCTGGCGGTCAGCCTCGTCGTCTACCCCTTCGTCTCTGAGTGGGCCTCGCAGCAGGATCGCAAGCGACTCGCCGACTCGCTGGTCTCCATGACGCGCGTGATGGCATTCATCTTCGTACCACTGGCGGTCGCGATGATGGTCCTGGCGCAGCCGATCATCGCCACTGCCTTTGAGCGCGGCGAGTTCACCTCCGAGGATACCGTCGCGGTCACGCGCGCTCTCGTGCCCTACGCGGCTGGTCTGCCATTCTTTGCGGTGGAGGCATCCATCAACAAGTGGTACTTCGCGCTCGGGGACACGGCCACGCCGAATTACGCCGGTGCGGTGGCCGCGGTGCTGCACATTCTGATTGCCGGTGCAGGTGTCTACGCCTTCAACCGCAGTATCGGCATCATCGCGGCGGCTCTCTCCATCAGCAAGGGCCTCAAAGTGATCGCGCTCTACCTCATGCTACGCAAGCGTATCGGAGCCGTGAACCGCGCGGCGATTGTGAGTTTTCTGGCGCGCCTGCTGATCGCCACGGGGATCATGACGGCGGCTGTGGCCGTGGTGGCGAACGGCGTTGGCTCGATGGTGGTGGACGCCGGCACCATCCAACGGCTGATCTTCCTGGCGGTTGTCGGCTGCAGCGGCATTGTTGTGTATCTCGCCGCCGCCGCCGTACTGCGGATCGAGGAACTGACGATGGTCACCGGCTACGTCCGCGGCAAGCTCATGAAGCGCTTCGGGGGCCGCTGAGGCAATGCCGGGAAACACAGAGCGCATCAGCGTGTGCCATGTACTCGAGGCAACTGCCGGGGGGACTCGTCAGTATCTGATGGACGCCTGCCTTGGGCTCCCCACGGATCGCTTTGAGCAGACCGCGATCGTGTCCACCCGCCGCGACGAGCGCTTCGTCGCAGACATTGAGGCGCTCCGGGCCGCGGGTGTGCGCGTGGAGGTCGTGGAGATGGTGCGCGAGATAGATCGGCGGGAGGATCTGCGGGCATTCCGCGAGTTGCGCGATCACTTCCGTGCCAATCGCTACGACATCATCCACACGCACAGCTCCAAGGCGGGGATGCTCGGCCGCCTCGCGGCATGGCGGGCGCACAACCCGGCTGCGCGGGTGTACTCCCCGCATGCCTTCGCTTTTGAGATGCGCGTGACGCCATCTCGCGCCTTCCTCTACCACTGGCTCGAGCGCCTCGCCGGCCGCATCACCGATCTGCTCATCTGCACCTGCGACAGCGAGCGTGAAATCGCGGTACGCCGGAGGATTGTGCCGCCGAGCAGAGCGGCGGTGGTGCGAACGGGCGTTGATCTGAGGCGCTTTCATCCTCAGCCGGATGCCCTCCGGGTGCGTGAGGAGATTGGCCTGCCGCCGCGGCATCGCATCGTCGGCACGGTCGGTGGACTGGTCGAGCAGAAGGGGCACCGCGATCTGCTTCATGCTGCCGCACTGGTGCTTGCGGAACTGCCTCACACCACCTTTGTGATCGCCGGCTCAGGTGATCTCGAAGACGAACTGAGGGGCGGGGCAGAGGCGCTGGGATTGGGGAGGCGCGTTCGGTTCCTCGGCGCGCGCGATGACATCCCGCGCCTCCTCGCGGGACTGGACCTGTTCGTGATGCCATCGCTGTGGGAGGGCATGCCCTACGCGCTGATTGAGGCGATGGCGGTCGGCGTTCCGGTCCTCGGCAGCGCGATCCCGGGCATTGTTGATCTGATCGTGCCCAACAGAACCGGTTGGCTTGCCCCGCCAGCGGCCCCCGAGGAACTCGCCGAGGGGATCGTGCGGGCCCTGCGGCAGGAGGGGCAGTCGGCGGCGATGGCCCAGGCGGCGCGCGACATGGTGGTGCGGGAGCATTCCCGGGAGCGGATGCTCAGCTCGCTGGCGAACTGCTACGAGCGCTTGATTGAGGTGCGCGCACAGTGACCGACCGCATCTGCCGCATCGCCGACCTCGGGCGGATGGCACATGAGGAGGCCGAGGCGCTGCAACTGAGGCTTGTTGCAGCGCGCCGGGCCGGTACGGTCCCGGATAGCCTTCTGCTGGTGGAGCATGACCCGGTGGTCACGCTTGGGAGCGCGGTAGATGAGCCGACGGCGGAAGTGAGCGTTGATCTGCTCGAGGCTGCCGGCGCTCAGGTGCGCCGGGTGAGCAGAGGCGGGCGTGCGACCTTCCACGGTCCGGGGCAGGTGGTTGGCTACCCGATTCTCGACCTGCGGAGCCACCGGCAGGACCTGCACTGGTATCTGCGCGCAGTCGAGGAGGTCCTGATCGGAGCGCTCCGGGAGTTCGGCTACGAGGCGCAGCGGGTTGAGGGCTTCACAGGGGTGTGGGTGAGCGGGCGCAAGGTCGCCAGCATCGGTATCGCGGTGCGGGGTTGGGTGACCTACCACGGCTTCGCGCTGAATGTTGATTGCGATCCAATGTGGTGGACGCTGCTCAACCCCTGTGGCCTGCAGGCGGAGCAGATGGCGTCACTGAGCGGTCTGGGCCGCTCAGCGCCCGGCCGGGGGGAGATTCACGGGGCGATTGTGCGGCATCTGATGCAAGTACTGGAGTTGCAGGCCAGGCATTGCACGGGAACGGAACTTTTGGCGGAGTTCGATTTCTAATACAGTGAGCCCCGAGGGCACGAGTCCTCAGGGCGGCGCTATTCGCAGAGATGACACGTTCGACTTGAGGTGTCAGGGTGGCTGCCGAGCGTATTGAAATCGCAGAGGAGATGCGCCCGGCGTGGTGGCCGATGGTCGGTGTGCATGCGGGCCTGCTGACCGTAGCCGCCGGTGGCGTCTACACGCTGCAGCCGCCGGGCTTTCTCGACCGCATGGAGTATGCGGGGATGGCGCTGGTGGGAGTCGCGCTCATGCTCGCCGCCATCTTGACCCGGCGCTCGACGCACGGGATGGTAGCGCGCGGCCTGCTCGCGGTGGGCGGGGCATTGCTGCTCTACCTGGCCTACGACCCGCAGATTGTCGCCCTGACTACGGCCGCTGCGCTGCTGGAGAGTCCCGTGATCCTGTATGAGCCGAGCCTTGCGCATATCGGCGTGGTGGTGGCGGCGCTGTTTCTCGCGCTGCAGGCTGCGGTTGACAGGCGCCTGCTGCCCGATCGGGTGGAGTGGCGGCCCGCCATCATTGCGGCTGCGGCACTGATGCTGCTGCTCGCGGCGGCCATGTGGCTGGGCCTGCGGAACGTCTACGATCTCTCGGGTACTGCGAGCAGTCTCAGTCTTCTGGCCTTTCGCGTAGTGGCGTATTCGCTGCTGATGCTGGTCTGCGTGACATCGTCGGGTGTTCGCGGCGTCGGCGTGGCACCGCACATCTACTTCGGCCTGGCGCTGATTGCGGCGGCGGCCAGAAACATGATGGTGACCTGATCGTGGCTGACGTCGGTACGCGCCCGAGGGGATTCGTCGAGCGACTTGAGGACCTGCTGTGGCCACTGACAGTGGCGCTGGTGCTCATAGCGCCGACGCAGTATTCGTACGCGATGCATCCGAAGGATGGGCCTTTCGTTCTCTACGCGGACCTTTATGCGGCGGCGCTCTTTGGTCTGTGGCTGCTGGTGACGCTGCTCGGACGACGGTGGCACGCGATCATCCGGCCACCGGGGGCCATTTGGGCGGTCATCGCAGTAGCCGCGCTGTCGGCCCTCGGCGCCACGAGCATGCGCTCGGCGGCGGTGGAGATAGCACAGCTTGGGCTCTACTTCATCGCGGTGTATGCGCTCTTTGCTGATGTGCTCAGAGGGCAGCACCGGATCGTGGTTGCCGCGAAGGCATTGGCGATCGCCACGACTGTCGTGGTCTTTGTCGCTCTCTATCAGTACTTCACAACAGCCGACGCGATGCAGGTGCGCGGGACCTTTGGCAACCGGAACGTATATGGCGCGTATCTTGTGATGGTGTTGCCGCTGCTGTTCGGCATTGCCATCTGGACGCGGGACTCGCTGCATCGAGCCTGGTTCCTGTTCGTGGTCGCTCTCGGGGCGCTCACGATGCTGGCGGGCATCCAGTTCTGGTGCCTCGCGCTGATCCTGCTGGTGCTATGCGCGCTCAAGAGCCTGCGCGCCGTCGGGTACTACCTGCTCGGCACGGTGCTGCTGGTCACGATCATCGTCATGTGGCTGCCGCGCAACCGCTCGGCGATCTTCACTGAAGTGGCCGATCCGGTGGAGCGGCGCGCGGCGTTCAAAGAGGTCGAGGGCTTCGCGCCCGACGTGCTCATACAGAAGCGCTGGCTGGAATGGCGCGCCGCACTCCTGATGCTGGCGGACAATCCACCGCTTGGAGTGGGTGTCGGTAACTATCAGTTGCACATAGGCGAAAGCACATACTGGGGGTACGTTCCTAACGCCCGCAAGATTGAACCGGACACGAACAACCTGTACCTTGTCATCGCGTCGTCGATGGGTCTCATCGGACTGGTCGCATTCATGGCCTGGCTCGGTCACTTCTGGCGACTGGCAGAGACAAACTGGCGCCGGGCTCGAGACGACTGGTCCATGGGCGTTTCCTGGGGGCTTCTGGGAGCGACCTACGGCATATTGCTGGTAAACTTGTTCTCGAGCCTCTTCGTCAGAGGTACCAGCCTGGTGTGGGCCCTGATCTTCGCGATGATAGCATCCGTGCATCTGCGCGGTTTCCAGGGACAGGACGTGACCGCTCAGGAGACGGGCGGCACTTCGGAAAGCCGTGGGGAGGACTGAACATGCGTCGCTTCATAGTACCCGCCGTGATCGTCACGCTGTGCGTCATGCTCATTGCCACAATGGCGTGGGCCGCTACCGTCAAGATGGTCGTCGAGGGCGAGGATTACAGCTCGATCAAGCCCTCGATGGCAGTGACGGCATCACAGGGCGCCGCCGGTGGCAAGGCCATCTACATTCCGCTGCGCCGGCCGCACGCGACCACCGAGACCGGGCCGGGCGATGATGGTAACGCCCGCTTCAAGGTGAAGGTCCCGACCGCCGGCGTCTACCAGCTCTGGGCGCGCACCTGGTGGTATGACTCCTGTGGCAACTCGTTCTTCATCGTGGTGGACAGCAATCCGGCCACCTACATCGAGGACGCGACATATCAGACATGGCACTGGGTCAAGGGCCCCAAGCTCACGCTCAGCGCCGGCGAGCACACGATCCGCTTTCAGAACCGGGAGGACGGCGCCCGCCTCGATCAGTTTATGCTGATCAACAGCACTCGCTACGTCCCCACCAGGGCTGAAACGCGCACGCCGCAGTACATCGTCAAGTAGCCGATACCCGCGCCAGGTTATCGGAGACAGGGAGCCGGACATGAGACTGACCGACATGTCGCGCGGACACCGGCGCCCGCGAACAGTGCTTGCAGTCGCGCTCGTCATCATGAGCGCGGCTGCAGTCATGCCTGTTTGCGCGCAGATCGCTCCGACGCTGCTCGAAGAGCCCGCGGAGGCCCCCTACGGCTTCGCGGCAACGCTTCACGTTGACGATCCCGCTACGCTGCGCCTGCAGATATTCCTCGACTACAGCGACCCGCAGAACACCTACGCCATCACCTGCGCTCCGGGCGAGGTCGGCATCGAGCGCGTGCTCGACGGCAACTCGATGAAGATCGGCTACGGCTACCCGCGCGCGGAGTTCGCCCCCGACAGCGATCTCGAGCTGACCGTCCGGCGTGATGGCTGGCGGATCGAGTTTATCCTCGATCGCCAGGTACTTGCCCGGGCATGGGACAGCAGCCTCTCGGGCGGGCAGGTCGGCTATGCGATCACCGGCGGCGAGATCCCCGACGCGATGGTCCAGCCGCTCGGTGGCGTCTTCATGTCCGACGACTTCATGCGCACGGAAGATGCGGTGAGCGTGTGGGAGGTAGTTTCGGGCACATGGAAGACGGAATCGCTGCGGGTGGATGAGCAGAGCGAGCGGATGGAGGAGGACAAGTCCACCAACGCCTTCAGCTACTGGGGCAAGGGCGAGGGAGGGCCTGCCATCTCGACGGCGGGATACTGGTTCTGGAACAACTATCAGGTCACCGCGGCGGTGCGAGCTACCGAAGCGGACCCCGTCGGCCTCGTGGCCTATCTTCAGGATGCGGAGAATTACATCGCGGCCCGCTGGACATCCGCCCTCAGCGAGGGTGAGGATGCGGATCGGCTGCAGCTTATCGCTGTCAGCGGAGGCGAGGTCTCGGTGCTGGCGGAGAGCCCCGGGGGGCATCTGCCGGGACAGTGGTATCAGATGCAGCTTCGCGTCTGCGATCGGCTGATCCAGTGCCTGATTGACGATGAGCCGCGCGCTGTGGTCCAGGCGGATCTCTTCGGCCAGGGCCAGCCGGGACTCTACTGCGAGGGCCGCGGTGGCGTCTTCTTCGACAGTGTGGCGGTGGATGCCTGGGAGGTCCTGAGCGAGGACTTCGAGACGCCCGCACCCGGGCGATGGGTGGAGCAGGCCGGGACATGGCAGTATGCCGGAGGTGGGCTGGCAAGTCCGCCCGCAGGTCGTCGTGTCGCACTCTCAGGTCGCGCCGAATGGTCAAACTACTGGGTGACGAGCGATGTGAGTCTCGGCGGCGCGGCGGGAATAGTGCTCTGCGCCGACGAATCGTCCTGGTACGCGCTGCGATTCGGCACGATGGGCAGCGGTACGGCATACGAGGGGCAGGCGCAGATTGTGCGCGTGACGGACGGTAATGAGGAGGTTCTCTCCTCCGCGCCGGCACATCTGCCCGGCGGCAGCAATCACCGCATCCGCGCCATTGTTGACGGTGGGCTGATCACGGGCTATCTTGATGGCAAGCGGGTGCTCGATGCATACGACAGCAATGCCGAGGCGGGTCGGGTAGGACTGCTCGCCGAGGGGAATGGTCCGGTTCGCTTTGACAATCTCAATGTTGCGATGATCCCGCCGAAGAGGATTGCTCGTGTCACGAAGGAGTTCGCGGAGGACGACGAGCATCCCGAGATGGCCGAATGGGCTACCACCCGGGCGCCGTGGACCAAGCCCGAGGAGGAAGACGGTGCGTGGTGGACCAAGGGCGACTACTTCGGCGACAAGACTGTCGCCTTCGCGATCCCTGGCGTTGAGGCGGCTGAGGGGGAGTTGCGCCTGCGCCTCGATGCCATGCCTGAGGAGCCCGAGTCGGGGCTGACGCTGGTGCTTGTAACCGCGAAGGGCTCCCGCGCCATCACCGCGACGCTGCTTGCAGGGACCGAGACGCTGGGCGAGGCGACAGTCGAGACATCGAGCGATCCGTGTCCCGTGCGCTTTGAGCGGAAGGGGACGTGGGTCGTGGCCGCAATTGATGGGAAAGTCATCTTCAACGAGAAGCGCTGAAGACACTTGGCTGCGAGGGACTGCAGATGGGCCGAAAGCCGGTCGTTCATGTGCTGGTGCTTTGCCTGATAGCGGCGGTGATGGCGGTCGCCCCTGCCGGGGCGGCATCCATCGAGCGCGGCAGAGAGTTGGTCGCTCAGGGCCGCATGGCCGAGGCCGTGACAGAGCTTCAGGAGGTAGTCACGGCTGCGCCCGATCAGTTGGCCGCGCACTTCTGGCTGGGGCGGGCGCACTTTGGCCTCGGAGACCTCGAGGGCGCCGCGTCAGCATTCGAGACGGTACTCACGGCAAAGGCCACCTCGCACGAGTCGCGCTACTGGCTGGCGGAGGTGCGGCGGTTGCAGGGGCGCCTGAGTGAAGCCGCGGGTCTATTCGAGCAGGTGCTTGCGGCCGACGCGGGACACGCACAGGCCCATGCGAGCCTTACCGCGGTTCAGGACGAGCTTGCGCGACGGGAGCAGTTGCTGGCGCCGGCGGCGGTTGACTGGGTGCTGCCGACTGAGAACCGCTACGTCGGGCTGGAGATCGGGGGCATTCCGGTCACGCCCGGCGACACCGCGATCTACTCCGATCACGTCTACGACTACACCTTCTCCGACCCGCCTACGGACTGGATCATGGCAGGTGGGCTCTGGGAGACCACCAGTCGCTGGACCTGCAGCCCGCAGTGGTCGTGGCTGGGCGGCTTTGAGCCGAACGGCATCGCGGCTTTCTGGAACAAGCGGCAGTTCCTCGGCGACATCACCGTTGAGCTGTATGCGGCCTTCAAGATGGGCGTCACTGAGGGTGTGCGCTCCTATCGCAACCCCAACGACATGAACATCACCATCTGCGGCGATGGCGCGAATCCCTCCAGCGGCTACAGCTTCATCTACGGTGGGGAACTGAACAGCTCCACCCGCATCATGAAGGGCACGCGCGTCCTCACGGAGAACCGCGACCCCGAAGCGCTCCTGCCGATCTTCGAGGACGCCTATCCGAGCACGTATGACTTCCACCGCAAGTGGTGGATGGTCAAGGTGCGCAAGTCCGGCGACACGCTCAGCTTCTGGGTGGACAACAAGCTGGTCGCCGAGACGCGCGATGATGAGCCGCTCGATGGCGGTCGCGTCGGCATCTGGGCCCGCGACAACGGTCTGATCCTCTCACGCATCAAGATCTACTACGAGCGCGAGCAGATCCCGCGCGATCCGGTGCCAATGACGCACCTTGCGGTGCGGCGGACAGAGCAGGTGCATCCGCGGCAGGCGACCCTGACGAGCGCCTCGCATCCGGCGATCTTCAACGATTTCAGCACCGATCTCGGCGGCGTCTCCGGTCGCGATGGCGACCAGGGAGCGATGGTCACTATCGCCGCGCCGGGAGCAGATGGCGCGGGACATTGCGCCAAGCTCATCAACACCTACGCAGGTGGCACTTTTGCGGCCAATCTGCATGGCGGGCGCCTCGATCTACGCCAGCTTCCGCGCCTGTCCTTCGACTACCGCCTCGACCCGAACGCCAGGGTAAACGTCCACCTCACGGTTGACGGTGAGCCGTGCGAGATCGTCTTCTCCGGGCCTGCTGAGGCCTCGGCAGGGCGGCAGCTTATTGGCCGCATAGCCGGCGTAAAGGCCGACGGCCAGTGGCATCATGCGCAGTTCGACCTGCTCGGACATGCCCAGCAGGCGTTCGGCGCTGAAGCCAAGCTCATCGCGAGCGACCTGTTCATCGGCAATATGAGCAGCAAGGACTACCTCGACGCGGGGTTCGGGGGTAACATCGCAGGCACCACGGTGCTGCTGGACAACCTTGGGTTGCACAAGCCCGCGCCGGGCACAATCACTGTTGCTGCCGCCGCGGCAAAAGGCGTCACGGCCACCGGGTGGGCTATCGGGCTTGGCAGCGATGGCAGCCGGCCCGCACCGGCGGAGGCGAACTCTGAGGACGGGACGGCCACGCTGGAGCCCACCAGGGATGGTGCGTGGTATGTGCATGCCACGCCCAGACTGGAGGACGGTTCATGGGGCGAGGCTGAGACGCTCCTGGTGCTGCACGACAGCACAGGCCCCTCGGTGATCGGAGTAACCCCGGCGGGCAATGCGCTGGCGGATGGAGGCCCGGTTCGCATCAAGGTCAGCGACGGCGGAGGTATTGGCGTCAATCCCGCCTCCATCAAGGTAGCCGTAGGTGAGCGGGAACTGGGCATTGATGGCCGGAACGTCAGGTTCGACCCCGGGAGCGAAGAGGTAGTGGTGGATGTCGCCGCTCTGGGGATGTCGTTCCCGTCGGGCGGCACGCTGCCCGTCGAACTGCTCGCCGCGGCAGACCGCAACGGCGCCTCCATGGCGGGCGGCGAGAGGCGTTGGGCCTTCCGCGTGGGACCTGAGGTAGTTCAGAGCGCTCCGCCTGCGCCGGTCATCACGGTCGGCGACATTGCGCCGCTGGTGGACGATTTCGAGCACGACACGGGCGAGTGGAGCAACTGGGGCGCCGAGGGAGGCGCGGTTGTAAGTCTGGACCCAACCACCGCCGCAAGCGGGAAGTCTTCTCTGAGGCTGGTCAATCCGACCACCGGCGGCAGCTTTGGCGCGTACATCCGCAAGACGGCGTTCGACGCCGGCCGCTACCGCGTCGTGCGCTTCGCGTACAAGGTGCCGGAGCGGCTGCGCGCGGACATCATGCTGCACGTCAATGGGGCGCGCAAGAGCATTCGTTTTACCGACACCGACAGCAGCTACCAGCGGATTGGTGAAGTCCCGGATGTAGTGGCCGACAACACCTGGCGCTACGCGGAATTTGACCTCTATCAGATGCTGCGCGCCGACGATCCGCAGGCTCCCGGCTACAACGTGCTGCAGATGTGGATCGCCGACAGCGGGTGGACGTCAAACGCGCCGGGGCAGATGTACAACATAGATGACTTCAGCCTGATCCCGATCGTGAGCGCCGCGCAGCCCGTGCGTATGGCGTGGCAGTTGCATGACATTGCCGGGCTGGGGGGCGTGAACTGGGCGATCGACAAGAATCCGTGGACGCAACTGCCGCAGCAGGTAGTGGCGCGGAGCAGTGAGATTGACTGGTCGGAGAGCGGAGATGTGGATGGATGGCTGCATGTGCGGGCCGCGAATTCGGCGGGCAAGTGGTCGGAGACCGCTCACCGGCGCCTGCTGATTGACAGCTCGCAGCCAACCGCCGCCCAGGTATCGCCTGCAGCGGGGGCTCAGACGGCGACCTCAAGCCTCGTGCTGGACCTGAAGGATTCGGGCATTGCGGGAGTGGATCCGGGAAGCGTGGTGCTCAACGTGGGCGGCGAGGACTACTCCGTCTCGAACAACGGCCTGACCTATCTTTCCGATCAGGGCAGGCTGGTGTGGAACTGCGAGAACACCTCGCCCCAGCCGACGGTGTTCGCCGACGGACAGCAGATCGAGGTGACACTGAAGCGGGCCGCCGACTATGCCGGCAACCCGGTAACGGAGTTGCCAAGCTGGTCGTGGACGATGGACTACTCGAAGGATAAGACGCCGCCGGTGATCGCGGAAATCGACTGCAGCACACACCGCTCGTTCCTGACGCAGACATTTGAGGACGGTGTGGACGGGTGGGCGACGCGTGGCGGGGCCGAGGGCGCGCTGGTCGAGCATGACACCACGACTGCTGCGAGCGGTTCGGGGAGCGTGAAGCTGACGCAGCAGCGTGACGACGGGCACATGCAGGCACTGCTGACGCCGCGGACCTTCCAGGCCGACCAGTTCCCGGTGATAGCTTTCGACTACCGCTTCGACAGTGGTACGAAGCTGGACCTGCTGCTGCACATGAACGGGCAGTGGTGGCCGGTGGCGATGACGGATGACCCGAGCGGCTCGATCGGCCGCATCCCCGGGATGCGCGCCGACGGCAAGTGGCACCATGCGTCAGTGAACGTGGCGCCGCTGCTCAAGCGCCATCAGCGCCAGGGTGCGCTCAATGTCACCGCGATCATGGTCGGCGACCGCAACAGCCGGGACAATAAGGTGGGAACGACGGCTCACTTCGACAACGTCATCATCGGCAGCGTCGGCACGGTGAAGCCGGTGTTCCGCTGGAAGGCCACTGATACGACAGGTATTGCCGGGTACAGCTACGTGCTGGACCAGGAGCCGGCGACTGAACCTCCGGCGGAGTCGATGGGTGCGACGGCGGCGAAGAGCTTTGACGCGCTCACGACCGGCCTGTGGTTTATGCATGTGCGGGCAGTGGATGGCGCCGGGAACTGGGGCAAGCCATCGCACTACGCGATCATGCACTCAGCAGGATAGCCTGAGGAGGATCAAGCGGGCGGCGCCTCACCGACTGACGGAGGCGCCGCTTCGGCGTAGGAGGGAACATGACAGCAGATCTGCCGCAGAGCGAACCGGGGCCTGCCGGCACACAGGCGGGACGGATCGCCGCCGTGGTGGTGCTGCTGGGCCTCGCCCTCACGCTGCGCCTGGTCGGGATCACCTGGGGGCTGCCTGACGACACGCACCTCTTCTCGTACCACCCGGATGAGTACCACTCCCTGCGCGGCGCCATCTCAATGGCGCTGGGCGACCCCAACCCGCATTTCTTCAACTACGGCAGCCTGTATCTGTACCTTGTGGGCATTGCGGCCGCGCTTTTTCGCCCGGAGATATTCGCTGCGCTGCCTGAGGCCACGCCGGGCGGCGCATTGCTGCCGGTGATGCTGCGGGAGTGGACGCTCATCGCGCGCATCGTGACGGTGCTGCTGGCGACCGCGACCGTCGCTGTTGTCTACGCGACCGCCGCCCGCATTTGGGGGCATCGCGAGGGACTGGCGGCGGGCCTGCTGCTTACGCTCGCGCCGCTGCATCTGCTGCATTCGCACTACGCCACAGTGGACGTCCCGGGCGCGTTCTTCGTGGCGCTCGCGCTCTACTTCTCCGTGGCGCTGGTCGATCGCCCGGACCTGCGGGGCATCATCTGGGCCGGGATCGCGACAGGCCTCGCCGCGAGCGTCAAGTACAGCGGCGCAGTCGCGATCGTTGCTCCGCTGGCGGCGTGGCTGATAGTGTGGCAGCGTGACCGTGGGACAGATGCCGCGCCGCGGTGGACGACGGTGGTTGCACTCCCGGTGGCGGCGCTGGCGGCTTTTGCGCTGACATCACCGTTCACGGTGCTGGACTGGCAAAGTGCATGGCGCGACATTTCCTTCGAGATGGCGCACATGCGAGTGGGCGATGATCCGGCGATGCTGGCGATCTACCCCAGTGGTCCGGCATTCTACCTGCGGGAACTCATGATCGGCACGGGGGGCATTATGCCCGTGGCGGCGCTGATCGGCCTCGTGGCCGGGCTGCTCGCGGGGAACCGTGCTCTGTGGCCGCTGCTGCTCTTCGGGTTGGCGGCGCTCAGCATGACGGCCGGGACTGAGGTGCGTTACGCGCGGTATCTGATGCCGCTGCTGCCGGTGATCGCGATTCTCGCGGCCGGGGTGGTCTCGGTGGATCAGATCGCTGCGGTCCGGGGGCGGCTGCCGGTGTGGGGGATAGCAATCGGCGTCGCGATCATACTGGCCGGAGCCGCGCTGGGGGCCGCGGTGTTGGACCGGCGACTGCTTCACGAGCTTCGGGCGGAGGACCCGCATGCCGAGGCGTTGGCGCTGCTGGAGGAACGGGTGCCGAGCGGCGGCAGCATCGGATTTCTGACGGAGCCGTGGTTCTATCATCCGCCTGTGGACTACTGCAACGGTGGCGTAATGTTGCGGGAGCATCCTCTGTGGGGCGCATATCGCCGGCCGATCAGGGAACTGCGCGTGATCGGGCTTGACGCGGACGCGCTGTTCGAGCAGCGGCCTGATGCGGTGGTGCTGACCGGCTTCGAACTGGCGGTGAAGCTTGCCGCGGGAGATCCGACGGCGGCCCGCTTCATGCGGGTCCTCAACGATCAGCAGTACGAGCCGGTCAGCTCTCCGCGAGGATTGGCGTGGAACTGGGCATCTCCGCGCCCGTGGGCGCAGGACTGGCTCTATCCCTACCCGTGGATCGAGCTGTGGGTCCGGAGCGACACGGGTTCTCCGCCTTCTGACGCGCCCGTGACAGGCGAGGGCGACGGTGGTATGATCGATGGGGCTGAGTAGGGAGAGAGCGCGGAGGGGACAGGCGGTCGGCTGATGGAGCAGGCGCAGCAGAGTGTGGCGGGGCGCCGGATCGAGGCTGCGGCTTTGTTGCTGCTGAGCGTTGCGGTGTTGGTACTTGCGCGGCTGCTCGAGCCCAGTACGAACGGCCACGGTACGCATGAGGCAGTGATGTTGCTGCCCTGCGGCTTTCGGTGGCTGACAGGGCTGCCCTGCCCGGCCTGCGGGCTGACCACCGCGTTCACGCTGATGGCGCGAGGGGACGTGGCGGGCGCCGTGGCGGCGCATCTGCTCGGGCCGGTGTTGTATGCGGCGACGTGGATGCTCGGCGCCGGGGCGGCGGTGGCGCTGCTTCGCGGCACGCCCGCGCTCCCTGCCACGGTGATGCGTCCGCGGGCCGCACGGATATTGCTGATAGCGTTCGGCGTTGCGTGGGCGGTCAACCTTTTGCGTCATTTTGCGGGTTGACGCGCCCGCTGTGGCCGAATCACTGCACTTGCCCGGTTGCTGTTGCTGCGTTATACTGCCGCCTGCCCACGAAGAGATCTGCGGGGGGACTGCCCTTCATGGATGCCCGTAGCGAGTTCCTGCGACTGATCGGCGTCAGCGTCGCGCTGGCTGCTGTCGTGGCGTGCCTGCCGGTGTGGGCGTCCGAGCCCTATCGCCTCGGGATCGATGACGTGATCGCCGTGCACGTGCTGTATCACGATGATTTGAGCGTGCCGGCGGCGACGGTGGGGCCTGACGGCATGGTGAGCCTCCCGGTGGTGGGGGAGATCACCGCTTCCGGCCTGAGCACCGCCGAGCTTGCAGGTGAGATTGCGCGCCTGCTTGCGGCGGAACTTCGCGACCCGCGCGTGACGGTGCGGCTCGTGGCGAGGCACCTCACGCCGATCTACGTGCTGGGTGCGGTCCGCTCCCCGGGCGCGTTCGATGTGACTGGTCCGGTGGGGGTGAACGAGGCAATTGCGCTTGCCGAAGGCCTCAGCCCGGCGGTGATGGGACGGCACGCGGTGGTGATCGACCGCGAGGGTAACGGGCGCGCGCTTGACTTCGGGGTGAGTGGCGCTGAGGTGGGCGCGGCAGAAATTATGCTGGCACCGGGGGAGACGCTGGTGGTCGGCCCGCAGCTTCTCCTGACCGTGACGGGCCAGGTGCGATCGCCCGGACGCTATCCGCTTGAGGAGGGCGCGCGTGCGGCGGAGTTGGTGGCCGTCGCGGGCGGGTTGACTGAGGTGGCTGCGGAGCGGGGCATGCTGGTGCGCGCCGATGGCACGACGGTTGAGGTTGACCTGACCGTGGCGGCGGCCGCAGATGCCGCCACGGATCTGCAGCTTGCGCAGGGGGACCTGCTGATCGTGCCGGAGGTGCGGCGGCGGGTCTCGCTGGTTGGCGCCTTCGGTACGCCCGGCCGGTACAATCTTGACGAGGGGGACCGCGTCTCGGATGCGCTTGCACTGGCGGGCGATGTCGCGGACGATGCGCGGCTGGACTCCGCGCTGCTGGTTCGCAGCGATGGCTCGAGCGAGCGAGTTGATGTCGCGGCGATTCTTGGTGCGGAGGAGACGGCGGCTAATCCGCGACTTGAGGATGGGGACACGCTGGTGCTGCCGCGTGACACCGAGCGGGTTGCGGTAGTCGGGATGGTGGTGCATCCCGGGCCGATCACATTCAGGCCGGGAATGACGCTGCTCGATGCCGTGGCGGCGGCAGGCGGATGGGAGCAGCAGCAGTCGCGGCCGGACAAAGCTGTGCTGTGGCGCCAGTCGGATGGGGGGCCGGTGATGGCTGAGTTCGATGCCCAGGCGGTGTTACGCGGGCAGGAGGGTGTTGAGAATCCGGCCCTGCTGCCGGGTGACGTGGTCTTCATTCCGCGGGACGGCTCAATCACACGCGACGAGGTCGCGCGCCTGCTGCTGGGCGTATCGGGGCTGCTGCGGATCATGTTCTGATCATGTCATCGCGACCGCTTGAGCCGATCACCCTGCGCGATCACCTGCGGCTGCTGCGCCGCAGAGGTGGGCTGTTGCTGGGAGTAGTCGGGTTGTGCTTTGCAGTGGCCGCCGCCTACGTGCTGCTAGGCACCCCGATCTACCAGGCGCGCGCGACGCTGGTGGTGGCGAATCAGTCGGGGCCGCGTGCGGCGGTCCTGTCGGCTGCCGCGCCCGTGCTATCTATGCTCGGAGATCCGGTCTCAAGCCTTGGTGGCGATGATCTCGCGACGCAGGTGGAGATAATTGACAGCCGCCCATCGCTGGAGACCGCATGGGGGCTGATGAACGACCATCCCGACCTGCTGCGGCGTCTCGTGTCGGCGGGGATGAGCGATGAACTGCTGGAGGAGCTTCCGGGGCTGATTGAGCGCCTGCCTGTCCAGCCGCCCCCCCTGGCATGGCCCGAGCCGTGGCAGGAGGTGCTTGACACGCTGCATGTGGGGCCGGTTGCGGATGCTGAGTTGATAGAGGTCCGCCTGCAGTCGGCGGACCGGGAGCAGGCGCGGGACTTCGTGAACGCGCTCGCGCTGTCCTACCTCGGGCGCAGCCTCAGCGAGGCGCGCTCGACGACGAGACGCACGCGTCGCTACGTGGAGGAGCAGATCGCCGACACCGAGGCGCGGCTTGCGGAGGCTGAGGAGAGCCTGCGTCTCTTCGGCGAGGATGCGGGCACGGTGGCGCTTGATGAGAGCGCGCGGCAGCAGATTGGCCTGCTCGTGCGGCTCTCCGAGCAGGCGTCTGTGGCCGAATCGACGATGAAGGCGCGCGCTGCCATGCGTGAGGAGTTGAGCGCGCGCCTCGAGGGGCTGGATGCCACTGTTGTGGCGGCGACCATCATGCGGCGCACGCCGGAGATTCCCGAGCTGCAGGTGGCGCTGGCGGAGGCCGAGGCAGAGCGCGTTGCCCTGCTGGAGGAGTATGCTTCGGAGAGCATGCCGGTGCGGAGCGCCGCAGCCAGGGTGGATGAATTGCGCCGCGGGCTTGAGTCGACAGCCGCTGAGGTGGTAGATTCGCGGCAGGAAGCGCTCAATCCGGTGGCGCAGGAGGTTGTGCAGGAGCTAATCCTCGCCGAGGCGGAGCAGATGGCGGCGGAGCAGTCACTGCGCGTGCTTCGGCGGGCGGCGGGCGGGGTCGAGGCAGAGCTTGCCGGGTTGCCCGCCGAGCAGGTCCGCCTGCTCAAGCTGCAGCGCGAGATGCAACTGCTTGAACGGGTGTACCTCGCGCTCAAGGAGAAGCAGCAGGAGTACGAGATTGCGGAACAGACGCGCGGGCCGTCCGCACGCCTCGTGGAGCATGCAATCGCGGCGGACAGACCGATTCGTCCGCGGCCGGTGCTGACGCTCGCGGCGGGCATTGCCGCGGGGCTTCTGCTGGGGTTGCTGTCGGTGGTGCTGGTCGAACAGCTTGACGAGAGGCTGCACGAGCCGGAGCGGTTGGCGGAAGCGTCGGGCCTGCCGGTGCTGGCATGCCTTGGCGGCAGATGGCGAGACGGCGCGCCGGATGAGGCATCGGCGGCGGCGCTGAGGTCGCTGCTGAGGCAGACGGTCGCGTCATCGCTGCATCTGCCGGCGCCCTCAATGTTGGTGCTTGCTGAGGCCGAGGGTGGCGATGATGCACCGGCGGTAGCTCGGGCACTGGCTGCCGTGGCGGCGGAGGAGGGCCGGAGGGCGCTTGTAATCTCTCTGGATACGGGGGATGGGGCCCCGGGCGAGGCCGGACTGGAGCAGGTGCTGCAGGGTCGCTCCGCAGACCAAGTTTCGGAGATACTGCTGGCGCGCGGAGTTGACCTGGCGCTGATTGTACCGCCCGGTGGGAGCGGTGTGCTGGCCGCGTTGCCGCTGGTTACTGCCGATCGTCCGGTCCTGCTCGTGGCTGACCTTCGGCGGGCCTCCAGCGGTTCGGTGCTGGGTGTGCGGATGCTGGCGGAGCAGGTTGGCGGCCGTCTGATGGGCATCGTCGCGACGGGGGGGGGACGTAGCAGTTCGCGGTACTATCCGCCGCGGGGGGAGTCGTGCGTGTGAGAGCGTTGATTTGTTGGAATGTTTTTCGGAGGGCCGCGGAGGGTCTCGCGGCATTGTGCGTATGCTGCTGCTGATCGGCATCGACGGCGCGACCCCGGACCTCGTGGAGAGACTGACCTCCACGGGGCAGATGCCGAACCTCCGCGCGTTGATGCGCCACGGCGTCTACGGCCATCTGCAGTCGTCGGCGAACCTCGACCCATGCTGCGCGTGGTCTTCGCTGCTGACGGGCGTCAATCCGGGCAAGCACGGCGTCTGGGGCATGCAGAACCTGATGCCGGAGAGCTACCAGTGGCATCCCGCCCATGCGAGGATGCTCCGAGCGCCCACGCTGCCGCAGATGCTCAGCGAGCGCGGCCATGAGGCAGGGACCGTCTTCGTCCCGATGACCTTCCCCGCGCGTGAGGCTGAGTGGACGACGGTATCAGGATGGCTCGCGCCCTCAAGCGATGCTGAGGGCTTCGCCCATCCGGGACGCGTCGCCTCCATGGCCGCGCGCAAGCTGCGGGATGTGCCGCTGAATGTGCGTGTTGGGCCGCTTGCGGCTGCGGGACGGTATCAGGAGGCGCTGGAGCAGGCGATCGAGGCGATGCGCGGCAAGGCAGCCTTCATTGAGGAACTGCTCGCCGATCACCGCTGGGACATGCTGGCGGTGAACTTCGTGGAGCTTGAGCGCATGTTGCGCTGGTGCTGGCACTTGTTTGACCGCAAGCACTCGTCGTTCCGGGAGGAGCTTTACACCGCACACGGCAAGATCATCACACAGATGCACGAAGAGGTAGATGCCATCATCGGTCGCCTGATGGAGGCGCTTGAGCCCGATGACTATCTGCTGATCGTCTCCGGCTATGGGATGGGGCTCAACAGTCGTGCGGCGCTGTGTGTGCCCGAACTGATGGGTTATCTCGACCTTTTCGCCACGAGGTCATCGGCCGAGGGGCTGTGGCACGACCTGATGAGCCGGTCAGCGCGTCTGATTGATGGCGCCCTGGAGACGCTGCAGGGCATCCTGCCCGCTTTCCTGGCAGACATGTTGCCCCAACCGCTGGAACAGGAGCAGCCGTCGCGCGGCGAGAGCGATTCGTGGCTTGACTACGAACGAAGCTGGGTCATACCGGCGCCAGGCGGCCATCTCTACTTCCATCATGAGAACGAGTTCCCGCACGGGATTGTGAGCAACGGGACATCGGACCGGCTGTCGCTGCAGATCTCGTCCGCGCTGCAAACTGCAATAGACCCCGCGACCGGACGCCGGCCGCTGGATTGGGCCCGCGACCGCGAGAGGGTCTGCTCCGGACCGTTCATGAACCGCCTCCCGCACCTTGTGACGCGCTGGGATCACAAGCGCGTCGTGGAGGGTCTCACTGCAACGGGAAGAGACGGGCGCGTGAAGGTGGCACGCCCTCCCGCGGGGCGTAACTCACCGGGCCTGCCCGCTCCGGAGGGGATCATCATCGCCGCGGGAAAGGGCCTGCACAGTGGCGTGCGGATCGAGGGTGCGCGGGTGGAGGACGTCGCCGCTACCGTCATGTACTTGCGTGGTGAACGGGTGCCTACGTACTTCGATGGACAGGTGCTGCGGCAGGCATTCGTGGATGCGATGATGTCTCGCCATCCGATTCGTACCATCGAGCGGGATCTGCCACGGATCGTAGACGACCCTGCGCGGGCGGAGGCAGCATCCGCGGTCGTTGCGGCACATCTGCGAGCAAACGGCTACGACCTCTGAGATGCCACCCCTGGTGGTCGTCGGCATTGACGGACTGCCTCCGGCACTCGCCGAGCGTTTCGCAGCGGACGGGACCATGCCCGCGCTCGGCCGGCTGATCGGATCCGGCTGCTTCGGCACGCTCCGCTCCACCCCCAACTATCAGAGCGCCTCGGCATGGACCTCCATCGCGACGGGCGTGAATCCCGGTCGCCACGGGATTGTGCACTTCACCAACCCGATCCGCGGCAGCTATCAGTTTGAGCAGATAGACGCGCGCTCCCGCCAGGCAGCCACCATCTGGCGATTGCTTTCCGACGCCGGTCGGCGGGTTGCGGTGCTGAACATGCCGGTGTCGTATCCGGCAGAGCCGGTGAATGGCGTCATGATCTCCGGATGGCTCTGCCCGTCACCATCAGCCGAAGGCTTCACGCACCCGCCCAAACTGGCCGCACAAATCGCAATGCATGTTGGCGACTACCCGATCCACCCCGATGTGCGGCGGCATGCCGAGGGCGGGCGCTACGATCGTGCCGCATCGGCGGCTCGCAGCGGGATCGAGACGAAGCTGAGCGTCGCGCAGTGGCTGCTGGAAGCGGAGCGCCCGGATCTTCTGTGCGTTGTCGTCACGGAGACGGACTCGCTCCAGCACTGGTGCTGGCATCTGCTGGACGAAGCACACCCGATGCACGATACCGTCACGGCTTCGCACTGGCGCGAGAGCATCAAGAGCGTGTACCGGGCGCTCGATGACGGGATAGCGAAGCTCCTGCGGGCTGCGGGCGATGCCGCCGACCTGCTGATCGTGTCCGATCACGGGCAGGCCCCCAACTCCGGCGGCCAGGTCCTGCTCAGACCGTGGCTGATCGACGCGGGCTACCTCGCGCCGGTCGGACGCAGTGCCCCGAGGCGTGTCGCCGACCGCATCCTCCGCGATGGCTTCGCGATGCTTCGAAGCGGCCTCCCCAACCGCTCGAAGGCGTGGCTCAGGGCGCATCTGCCATCGTGGCAGACGCGCACCCAGGCGGGAGTGTGCGGCGTATCAGCGGACTGGTCCCGCACCCGCGCATTCACCGAGGTCGGCCACGTCTTCATCAACCTGCGTGGCCGTCAACCGAGGGGGATCGTGGAGCCGGGCACTGAGTATGAGCTTCTGCTGGATGAGCTGTCCGAGGGTCTGCTGTCGCTGAGGGACGCGGACACCGGCGCCGATCTCGTGGCAGCGGTTGAGCGGGGGGCGGCGCATTTTCATGGCCCGGAGGCAGATCTGATGCCCGATCTGCTCGTACACTGGCGGCACGATGTTGTCACCCGCCGGGGCATCTGGTCATCGGGCGCGGGGGATAGGCTGGTTGAGCGGAAGGCCGCGCCACGGCTGCCTCCCGGTGCGCACCACCCGGACGGTACGCTCATCGCGTATGGGCCGTCCTTCCGACTGGCGAGCGAAGCTGGAGTGCGATCCATCTACGACGTCGCGCCGACGATTGTGCATCTGCTTGGATGCTCCGTGCCCGGTCATTTTGATGGCGCAGCGATGCTCGATCTACTTGCTGAGGAGGCGAGGGAGGAGGTTGAGTCGCTGCCGGTGAATGATACGGCGCCGGAGGCTGGACGGAATGCGCGCGCAGGTGACGACGAGGTGGTGATGGAGCGCCTGCGCTCGCTCGGATACATCGAGTAGGGTGGTTTTCATGCTGGCCGAGAAGCTGCTGGCGTGTCTGGCGTGTCCTGCATGCGGTGGCGGTCCCTTACGCCTGGATACCGAGCGGAGCGCGGAAGAGACGATTGTTGAAGGGAGTCTCGGCTGCCCCGAGTGCAAGCGCTGGTACCGTGTGGTTGACGACATCCCGCGCTTGATGCCGCCGGGACTGGCCTCGAATCTCCGCGCGGGCGACGAACACTGGTCCGAGTGGCGAGAGGCGATGCTGGACTTCCTCCAGTGGCGCGAGGACGCATGGTCGGACGAGCAGGCCGCTGCGGAGCGCCGGAGCGCCGCCCTCGCGTTGCACGAGCAGTTCCTCGAGTTCTGCGCTCTGCCTGACGGTCCGTTCGACTGTCTCGACATCGGCGCGGGTGCGGGCCAGCTATCAGATCTGATTGGCGGCGACTGCACCTACGTCGGGATAGACCCGCTGCCCGGCGGGCGGGCGCCGGGAGGCGACCTTCCGCCGCACATGCCCCGCGCGTCACGCCCGGTGAGTCTCGTGCAGGCGGTGGGGGAGGTCCTGCCCTTCGCCCGGAGCAGCTTCGACGTCGTGCTGATGCTGGGCTCCCTCGATCATACCTGCCGGCCTGACGAGGCTATCGCAGAGGCCGCGCGCGTCCTGCGAGATGGGGGAACATTGTGCATCCTGCAGGGAAAGTCATCGCGCAGAAGCTGCGGGATCGGCGGGGCGCTGCGTTCCGTGGTAAGCGGCATAGGCGGCGGCCGGAAGGTATCCGCGCGTGACACGCACCTGCACAGGTTCGGTCTGAAAGAGCTTGAGGCGCTTGTGTCGGAACGCTTCGTCGTCGCGGCCTGCAGCGAGGAAGCAGATCGCATCTTCCTGCGCGCCATCTCGCAGTCGCCCGAAGCCTGACAGAGTGTCCACCCCGGGGGGATCCGATGGCGCCTTCCACCGATGATCGTCCGATCCGACTGGCTTTCTTCGACGCCTACGCCCTTGAGGAGGGCGCCGGACTCGTTCTGCTGGAGCTTGTCCGGCGGCTGGATCGCCAGCGATTCCACCCCGTCGCGCTGGTCCCGCGCGATGGCCCACTGGTGTCATTGCTGGAGGCAGTGGGCTGCCACGTGGATGTCATGGAGCCTGCGGCGCCGCTCAACGGCTACGGCGAGCAGCTTCCCGTCGCGGGGCCGTTGACGCTGTGCAAGGCCGCGCTCTCGTTGGGCGCTTATGCTGTGCGCGTGGCGGAGTGGCTGCGGCGCTCAGAGGCCGAGGTGCTGCACTGCAATCAGACGCGCGCGGCTATCACGGCCGGGCCAGGTGCTCGTCTCGCGGGTGTGCCCGTGCTGTGGAACGTGCGTATTCGGGAGCGGATGCCGCGGCATGCCGTCTGGCTGGCGGGAGCCTGCTCTGACACGATCGTGCCCCTGACGGCCTGCACCTTCCGCGGGCTTGCGGAGGAGGAGCGGCTCATCTCCCGGTCGCGGATCATTCGCAACGCCGTTGACCTCGCGCAGTTTCACCCCGGCCGGGACGGAGAGACTCGCGCCGCCCTCGGCATCCCGCCGGACGCTCCGGTGATACTCTCCGTCGGCTGCCTCGTTCCGCGCAAGGGCTTCGACCTGCTGATTCGCGCGATGCCTCACGTGCTGACGCAGTTCGCGTCGGCGCGTCTTCTGATTGCGGGCGGAAACGTGGATGGCCTGTCGGATCACCGATCGGAGTTGGAGCATCTCGCGCGTAGCCTCGGCGTTGTGGGCGCCATCCGCCTCCTCGGGCGCAGAGATGATGTGCCGGAACTGCTGCGCACCTGCGATCTGTTCGCGCTGGCATCGCGGCATGAGGGTGATCCGGCGTCGGTGCTTGAGGCGATGGCAACCGGGCGCCCGGTGGTGGTCACGCCCGCGGCGGCTCCTGCCGTCGAGGATGGGATCAACGGCGTGGTGCTGCCGGAGGAATCTCCGGAGGCTCTGGCCCGGGCGATCTGCCGCCTGCTGGCCGACCGCTGCCTCGCGGGTCGCCTCGGCGCCTCGGCCCGCGCAACCGTGGAGGCGCACCACGACATCAACGCGATGGTGCGCGCGTATGAGCGGGAGTGGCGTCGGCTTGCGGGCCGCTGATGGGGCAGCGGAGGATCGGCGGCGGCCTCACAAGTCGCGCGTTCTGAGCAGGCGCTCGTAGACGCGCTCGACGCCGCCCACGAAGCGTTCATGGTCGAAGAGCTTCGCTCGCTGCATGCCCGCCTCGCCGAGGCGCTGTGAGAGCGGGCGATCGCTCAGCACCCTCACGATGGCGGTTGCCAGCAGAGCCGGGTTGCCCGGCTCGACGAGCAGCCCGGTCGTACCGTGCACCACGGCCTCAGAGGAGCCGTCAACGCGCGTGCCCACCACCGGCAACCCCACAGCGCCGGCCTCGAGGTAAGCGACGCCGAATGGCTCCCATGCCGATGAGAGTGCGAAGAGGTCGCAGGCCCTGAGCAGGCGGGGGATGTCGCTGCGAGGACCAGCGAGGATGACGCGGTCGGTTAGATCGAGGCGCCGGACCATCTGGCGCACGGTCGCCTCGCGGGGGCCGCCTCCGGCAATCAGCCAGTGAACCCTCGGCATCAGCGCCGACAGAAGGGCGGCCGCTCCCAGCAGCACCTCAGGCGCCTTCTGCGGCGCGAGGCGCATGGCGGAGCCGATCAGGGGTGTGTCGGGAGGGAGGTTGAACTCCGCGCGCACCTCATGGCGGTCTTGCTCGCGCCCCTCGGGTGAGAAGCGCTCGAGGTCAACTGACGGCCGCACCACGTCGTATTGACCGGGATGGCCCACGCCGCGCAGCAGGCCCTGATCGCGCATCGCATCGGAGCATGCGATGAGCGCCTGGTGGCCCTGCACGGAGAGGTATGCGGCAGTGGTGTAGAGCGCTCCACGGACCGCGTCGGCCGCCACCTGCCACTCCCAGCCCCAGATGTGCGCGACGTTGACCGGTGTTGGGCACAGGCCGGTCGCCAGCGGCGCCAGAAGACGCGACTTCGAGCCATGCGAGTGGACTATGTGCGGCCGCTCGCGCTGGAGGATGCGGGCAATCTCGAGCGTAGCCCGCAGATCGGCGCGCGCATGCGGTTCGCGTCGCATGTTCGGCACGATCAGGACGTCCAGGCCGCGCGCGCGCATCTGTGGCAGGAGACTTCCCTCGCCGCTATCCGATGGCCCGACGGCCAGCTTCACGGCGTATCGCTGCGGGTCCAGACGCGCCGCCAACTCCATCGCCAGCAGGGTCGCTCCTCCGCCGGCAACGTGCGGCAGCAGGTGGAGGACCCGCACTCGGTCGTCTGTCAAGGCAATCCCCCCGGTTCAGTATCCCGCCAATGTGCCGTGCAGGCTTCGCTGCGGGGTGCGCACAATCCTCCGTCCCGGTCGGAATGCGGAAGGTGACGCGCATGCAAAGCGCGAAGACCGCAGTGACGGATTTCCCTCCACCGACGCTCCCTGGAGTGATGGAAATGCCTGGCGCTCGACGCAGCCTGCCTGAGATGCTCAGAGATCCCTCCGCCGCTCACAGGCCGGCGATGTTCTGGTTGCTCAATGGTCCTCTCACCGCCGATCTCGTCCGCGAACAGATCCGTCAGATGGCAGACCGGGGCTGTGGCGGTTTCTTCCTGCACCCGATGGGCGAGCGCTTCCGCGTCAGAGACTTCATCTCCGGCATGGAGCCGGCGTACCTCTCGGACGATTACTTCGACCTGGTGCGTATAGCCGTGGAGGAGGCCGGCCGGTTGGGTCTTTACGCGTGGCTTTACGACGAGGGTGGCTGGCCGAGCGGTACCGCGCAGGGACTGGTGCTGGAGGGGCATCCGGAACTTGCCGCACGTGTCCTGCGCGCCGGTGGTACCGGTGAGGTCATCGCGGAGGTGTCGCTTGGAGAGCAGGTGATCGCCTTCACTCGGGAGATCGTTGAAGGCGCGGTGGACCATCTCAACGAGGATGCCACCCGGCGCTTCATCGAGGTGACGCACGAGCGCTATGCGGAGGCGGTGGGGGACCACTTCGGCGGAACCATCCCCGGCATCTTCACCGACGAGACCTCCATCCGAGGCATGGTCGGCACCGACATGATCCCATGGACTGCGAGTATGCTCGAGGAGTTCCGCTCGCAGCGAGGCTTCGATCTGCAGGCGTCCCTGCCCGCGCTGTTCTCCGCCGATGCGCTGGGCGTGGATCTGGCGGAGCATCTCTCTGAGGCGGAGATCGCGGCGCTTCGATGTGAGTTCACCGAACTGTGGACCGACCTGTTCGAGGCAGCCTACTTCGAGCCGATCAACCGCTGGTGTGAGGAGCACGGGCTGATTCACACAGGTCACGTCGGCGGTGAGGACAACCTCCCCGACCACCGCCGCGGTTTCGGCCACTTCTTCAAGACCGCAGGAACGCTCCACGCTCCTGGCGTTGACGCTATCTGGCGGCAGATATACCCCGGAGAGGACAACTTCGCTTTCCCCGGCTTCGCTGCCTCGGCGCTGGCGCAGAGGGCATGGCAGGAGCCCGGCGAGTCACCATGGCACAACCTCGCGCTCAGCGAGACCTTTGCCGTCTACGGCCACTCCCTAACGCCGGAGCAGATGCGGTGGGTGGCCGACTATCAGTTCGCCTTAGGCATCAACTACATCTGTCCGATGGCCCTCTACTCGCACACCGGCGGCGGGCACTGGGTCGGCACCATGAGCCACCTCGGCGAGGGTAATCCGCTGTGGGAGAGCTTCTCCTCCTTCGCTGAGCACTGCGCGGTGATGAGCACCGCCATCCGCGAGAGCGAACCGATCGTTGACGTCGCGGTCTACTACCCGATTGAGGCGGCGTGGCTCGGTGGCGAGGGGATGGAGGCGGCGTGGCAGTCGCTGCGGGAGATCTGCGCGAGCCTTCAGGCGCGGCAGGTGGCCTTCGACTTCATTGATGCGCGCACACTCGCCGCAGGTGAGGTCGCTGGCGGCTGCCTTGCATCCGCGGGGCAGCTCTACGGCACGGTGATCGTTCCGCAGACGCCGGTCATGTCGGCCGACGTCCTGAGCGCACTCGCGGATCTCCGGGCTTCCGGCGGGCGTGTGGCTTTGTGCGGAGAGCGTCCGCGCATGGCCGCCGAGTTCGGCGGCGGCGAGGCGTTCAGCGAGGCGCTTGGACGGGTGCTGCAGGACGCGGTTGAGATGGATCGCGCCTACGCTCAGCGGAACATGGGCGGAGACGATCCGAGGGGCCTCGGCATGTCCCTCACTTTCCCCCTTGACGGCTTCACCACTGCCTATCTCGGGCCCGGTGGCTCCGCGCAGTTCACCGACCGCGAGGTGGCCGATGGCGCCTGTCTGCTCGTGCCGCCGGAGGAGATTGCGCGGCTGGCGGAACTGCTGCTGCTGGTGGTGGGCCGCTATGAGTTGCAGCTTGACAGCCCGCAGCCCGACCTGATGGTGTCAAGTCGCGCAGCGGGTGAGGTCGGAGTCCACCTGCTGCACAATCAGGGTGAGCGGGCGATCGAGCCGAAGCTGATGCTCACCGCCGACGAGCCGCGGGTGGTCGAGCTTCGCGACAGCCTCACCGGAGAGGTGCGGTTGCTGGCGGTACATCGCGAGGTGAGCGAGACAACCACCTTCAGTCTCAAGCTCCTCCCGGGCGCATCGGCGCTGATCACCACCTGCCCGATCGAGGGCGATCCTCCCATCGCTCCGCGCAAGATGGCGCTCATGGCTATCAGCACGGAGGTGCGGGCGCAGTCGCTCGAGATCGTTCGGGAGCACGTCATCACGGCCGAAGGCGATCTTCAGGTGCGGGAGGCAGCCTACGTACCGGCGGAGGTGCCGGCCGATTTTCATCTTCAGCCGCTGGAGGAGCTTGGTCTGCGGGAGTTCGCGGGCACGGTGCGCTACATCATCGACCTCTACGTGCCGACCGGCAATGAGGGTCGGACGTTGTTCCTCGACCTGGGCGAGGCGGGATGCGTGGTGAGGGCGTGGCTGAACGGGGAGGAGTTGGGGGAGAGCGCATGGCCGCCGCACCTGGTGGAGATCACGGAGATCGCCGTCGAGGGCATCAACGATCTGGTCGTTGAGGTGACGACAACGCTGGCCAATCAGGTCGCGCGTCCCGAGGTGGTGGAGTGGGCGCGTGCGAAGGGCTGGGCCAACGCCTACTATGAGCGGACGCTACCGTGGATGCAGCAGAGCCTGCGTTCAGGCTTGGTCGGGCCGGTGCGGGTCCTGCGCCAGTACCGGTGAGTTTCCGCGGATTCCCTACTGCCGCATTTCGCTTGCACGGTGGTGGGGTTTCGTGTAGCATACGCTCTCGCGGCCCGTTACAGCGCCGCTGTTGGTCCACGCAATGATACTGAACGCTCACCCGCGTTCCTCTGAAGCGATCGGAGTGAGGACGCTTATGTCCGCGATTCCCGTTGTCAAGTTCGGTGGCACGTCCATGCAGGGGCAGTTCCGCTTTGGGCCCAATGAGGAGCGGCTGCTGGAAGAACTGCATCGTATGGACAAGGTCAATGAGATCTATCGCACGCTGGCTCAGCGCCGCAATGATGCGCGCGCCAGGCGTCTGTCGGAGGTAGCTCGCGACTTCATCCTGCCGATGACAGAGAGTGGCAACGTTCCCGTCGTAATCGTCTCCGCCTTTGACTGGGCCACCGACAAGCTCGATCACCTCGCCGCTGCTATCACCTCCGATCCGTCCCCGCGCGAGTACGCCCGCTTGCTGATGTCGGGCGAACTGCGGGCGAACAGTGCCCTCGCCATGAGCCTTGAGGAGAAGGGCTGCCCCGCGCGCTCGATGACCGGTCGCGAGGCGGGCATAGTCACGGGCGGCGGCCCCGTCGGCGCCTACATCGAGCGGGTGGAAAGTCAGCACGTGGCGGAGCTGGTGGAGAAGGGCATCGTTCCGGTTGTGGCGGGCTTCCAGGGATACTATCACGAGCCTGAGAGTGGCCGCGACGAGGTGTCGATTCTCGGTCGTGGTGGCTCGAATCTTACCGCCGTAGCCCTGGCGCACGCACTCGGGCAGGAAGAGTGCACGATGTTCAGCGACGTGGACGGTGTCTACGACAAAGATCCGCGGCGGCATGAGGATGCCCGCAGGTTCGGCGAGATCTCGGCCGACGACGTCTTCGCCATGGATCCCTTCCCGCAGGTCATTCAGCGCGAAGCATTGCAGTTTGCCTGTGACCGGGGCATCAATGTGTGGATCGTCTCGGCCTTCGAACCCGGGAAAGACGGTACCCTCATCATCTGTCGCTGATCGTTCTCAGGGTGTTAACGGCTGCAGCACATCGATCGGGGTAGACTGTCTTCGGTCAGATCGATCATACGACGCGGGGGAATGATTCGTGCCTGTGGACAAGACACTCGACAGCCCGGTTGATCTCGCGAAGCGCTTCATCCGCAGCGGGCAACCGCTCCTCGCGGTCGAGGTGCTCGAGCCGTGGCTGGAGGAGTACGCCGACGACGCTGAGGCGTGGTCCGTGCTCGCCGGAGCGCGTTACAAGCTCGACAACCTCCCGGCCGCCCGTGATGCCGCGGCCACAGCGGTAGATGTTGATCCCCGCAGCGCCCGCTACTGGTCGAACTACGGTATGATCCTGCGCAAACTCGGCCAACTATACGAGGCCGAGCGGGCACAGCACCGGGCCTTGAGTGTGCACGCGGGCTATCGCCGCGCGAGGACGGAACTGAGCAAGATCCACGAGATACGCAGCGGCTCCCGCCACGATCTGCGCGAGAGCGACTTCATCTGATCCACACCACCGCTCGCGACATCAGGCACCCAACCGGCGGCCGTGGGGGGTGTTCCATCATCGCGGCTCACCTGTCATGATCGAGGACGACGCCGACGGTCTCATCAGTCCGTTCAATGATGGTGTCTATGGCATCGGCGGCGTCCGTCATGGCGAATGTGTGCGTGATGAACTCCCCGACGCGCAGGCGCCCCTCGCTCATCAGCCGCAGACACTCGTGGAGGTTGCGCTGAGTGCTCCACTGCACGAAGACGGGCGGGTAGTCGTTGCCCTCCTCGTACGCCGGATCGAGGAAACCGGGGCCGGTGCGGGCGGCGCTGCGGACGTCGAGGTTGCCGAGCGCTGCCGCCCACTGGTGCTTGAAGCTGAAGCCGCCGACGATGACGATGCGCCCCATCTGATGGGTGTCGGGGGAGACCTTCATGCAATCCACGACCTGCTGGAAGACCTCATCGCTGTCGCCGCCGAAGGCGATGAACGCGCAGTCAAGCCCCCGCTGCAGGGTGAAGTCGCGGGTGAGCGCCATGAGGTCATCCTCGGAGGGATTGACCGTCAGCCCCGCGCCGCCAGCCAGTGCGGCCTTGCGCCTGATCTCCAGCATGTCCCACCCCACCACGCGCGCGCCCGAGAGCGTCGCGAGACGCACCGCGAACTGCCCAACCACTCCGAGGCCGACCACCAGCACGTCCTCGCAAAGTTGCAGTTCCGCCCGGCGAATCGCGTGCATGGCCGTGGCGCCGAGATGCGCCGATGCAGCTTCGGGGTAGCCCACGTCATCGGGGATTGGGCTGGTCAGGCCTGCGCCGACCAATACATAATCCGCGTGATAGGCACCCACTCCCGCGGCTCCCGGCCCGCCCGACATACACGCCACCCTCTGGCCGACCTCGCGACTGCTGACACCCTCGCCGAGCGCGACTATGTCGCCGGCGGACTGGTAGCCGAGCGGACGCGGCTCCATGTCAGGGTTGGGCTCCCTGCGGTACGCAAAGGCCGAGCGCAGTTGGGTGCCCTGGCTGAACATCGAAGCGCGATTGCGCACCAGCACATGCCCCGGCGGGATCGCCGGTGTCTCGCGCTCCACGACATGACCCCGGCCGTGTCCGTCGAGGACGAGGATGCGATGAACGGACGGTATGCCAGACATTTGTCGGCCTCCCCGCAAACTGGCTGTCAGCGCCCCGGATAGCCCTTCGCCAGGCCGACATACTCCGATAGCTTGTTCATGCGCTGCTGCACGGCGCTCATGCTGAGGTGCGACACGCCCGGCCCGTAGCCGCCCCGACCGAGCCAGACACCGTTCTCGGTGCGCGCATCGAGGATCTCGCGCACCTCCGCCTCCAGCGCCTCCGCCTGGCGGATCTGGCTCTCGCGCGATACCTCCGTGGGAGCCTGACGCGCGGCGACCCAGTTGTCAAAGCCCGCCTCCTCTATCTGCTCCAGCCTGTCGCGCAGTGAGGAGTTGTAATACCCCCCCTCGAAGGCGTAGTGATCTGGGGTGTTGCTACCATCGTAGGTAAGGCGGTAGGTATCGGCATAGAAATAAAGCGGTCGGTTCGTCTTCAATTCATAGAAGCGCGCCCAGCGGCCGTTCTCAAGCTGTGAACGCTCGAACCATGCCATCGCAGCCGGTAGGGGCTCGAGGTAGCGCGGGTCGCCGGTGAATGCGGCGATCTCCACCAGCAGGCGCATGATCCCGTGGGCTTCGCCCGTGCATACCGCCGCTGGCTCAAAGCGCCGCGCCCAACCGGGCTTGAGGTCGGCGTCGTACTGCTGCGCCCATGACGGCTGCGGCTCGGGAAGCTGCGCCTTGATGATGAAGTCGCCGCAGCGGGCAACGGAGTCGTAGTAGCGTTGATCGGCATACTCGCGCCACGCCAGCATCATTACGGTGGCGCAGTCTCGCATCGTGTTGTCATTGAGGGTCATGTAGTCCTGGTAGCCCCGGCCGCTGAGCGGGTAGCGCTGCGGCCAGCCGCCGCCCGGAGCCTGCGCCGCCAGCAGGTAGTCGAGCGCCGCCATCGTCGCCTCATGGATCGCCTCGTCTGGCTGCCCGGCCTTCTGCAACGCCCGATCAACGTTGATCAGCAGCGTGGTGGCGGCCTGGGTGACATTGTCATCCATGGTGCCTGTGTTACGGCCAGAGGTAAGCTTCGGGTTGTCGCTGCCGACGTTGTGGCGGTAGAACCAGCGCTCCTCACCCGCGGGCGAGAAGTCTATGTTGTAGTCCCACCCGCCTATGGCGAGTTGCCCCCAGGCCAGCGACTCGGCATTGAGCTTCGCCGCCTGGAGGAACTGCTCGTCGCCGGTGGCCTCGTAGGCCCGCATGAACGCCATGCCGGTGCTCGGGCTTCCCGGCGGCTGCACCCAGTTCATCGTCGCGGTGATGCTTCCCTCGCCCCACTGGTCGCTGAGGTCGGGAAGATAGGATCCCGCGTAGCCGCCTCCGACCGCAACCTCCTCGACGAGATAGGTGGTCGCCTTCGAAAGCGCCAGCGTCGCCTCCTCGACCAGCGCCTCGTTGAGCGCAAAGCAGGGGGCGGCAAGCAGCGTCAATACGCTCACGACAAGGATGGTTCTTCGCATGATCAGGCCCTCCATGGCGCCAGATATTCCCGTTCAGATGCTATCTCTGCAGCCTGTCCGCGACGGACGTGTTGCTGATGCGGATCTCGTCAATGGCACCGTCCATCGGCAGATAGGGGATATCCCAGTTCGCCGGCGTGTTGGCCAGGTCTATACGGGCAAACGGCGTCGGCTCAAAGGATCGCGGAAAGAAGCTCTCCATGCCCACGCCATCAATCATGAGCCAGAGGTACTGGCGGTCGCCGGTGAAGTCCCACGAAACGAGCATGTGATGCCACTGCTCGATGTCCACGCCGCCGGTCTCCATCCGGACGGCCTCGTGCTCGCCCTCCTGCAGCGTGTAGGGCTCGCCATCGCGCGTGAGCGTGAGAAGCAGGCCGGTGATGGGGTGGCGGCTGAGGTCGAACTGCAGGCCACCGTTCTCAGCAGGCGCCATGTGCAGGAAGTAGTGCCAGCCCTGGTCCCACCATACGCGCGCGGCTTCACGCGGCTTCACCCACCATTCGATCGTCCCGCTCTGTGTGATATCAAGTTCGCTGGCGTCTATGCTGAAGCGGCCATCCGGCATGTCGAGGATCACCGCGCGCCCGAACGGCCCATCTATCCACTGATGCTCGCCGGTGATGCCGGGGCAGTCTGCATCAAACGACTGCACGTAGACCGTCTGAGCGTCGGGCGTTAGCGGAGCCTCGAGTATCTGCGCGAGCCGTCTCGGCGAACTGAGTCGCGGGATATCCGCGAGGCCGATGCTCTCGCCCACGGTCTCACCCGGGATGTCCGCGAACTCGATCTCTCCGCGCTCGTAGGTGCCGCGGACGACGGCGATCATGTCAACTGTCATCGTGGGCTCCTGCCCGATGATGGCGATGGTCACCGGACCCGCCTGTGCGACCTCGAAGGGGTGGGTGAGCGTGCGCCAGCTTCCGATGCTGCCGAGGAGGCGCGTACGCTGGCCGTTGATCTCCACGAAGAAGCCATCCGCGTCGCCCGCGGGCGCATGCTGCCAGAGGACGAGGGTGTACTCGCCTGCCGCGAGGTCGAGGCCCCCAACTGCAAGAGCATCGGCCGCCATGGACATCGCGTATCCCCCTGATGCCTGCTCGTGGGCAACGGGCTCAATGCCTCTCGTCACGCCCCAGCTTTGTAGTTCCACCTTGAGCATGACATCTTCCGGGGAGACATCCGCGGCCACTGCGCCGCCGACCACTCCCGTCAGCATCGTCGCGATCAGCGCTATGCGAAGCAGTATCTGCATGACAGCCCTCCATAGACGATTTCTTAAACGGGGCGATCCGGCGTGGTAGCGCTTTCTCCCTAACTCGGGACGGTTCCTCCACCCCCCGTGACGAATCATGTCACAACTCGTGCAAGCGCCTGCCAGGTCGTGTCAGATAAAGCGACGAGGCGGATAAGAAATTCCGCCTCGTCGTGGATAGCTGGCCGGGGAATGGACGGCGACAGTGGCTCAGTAACCGGTAGTGGTTGAGGGTTTGCGGACCCAGTAGGGCCACGCGGGATGCGTTCGATCCGACCACGTGCTGGTCTTGTTGGGATTGAGGGTCTCCTTCGTGTACCACTTCGCATGGCCGTCAACGTGCGCGACGTTGCTGCCGCCGTTGTGCCGGTCGCCCGGGATGTAACTCGTGCCATAGCCGCGGAGGATCCCGTTGTTGCTCACCGGCTCGGAGAGCATCATCATCCGCGAAGGATCCTCTATATCCGACAACGAGTAGCCGCCTGCGGCGGGCGCGCCGCTGTCGGATTCATAGCGGTAGCCGAGTCCGTTCGACGCGTTGGTCCCGTATCCGTTGTAGCCGTATCCGCCGAAGTAGTAGCCGGAGTTCGCCGGTGTCTCAGTCATCAATGTCGGCGCGCTCGGGCAGGCAAAGACCTGTGAGTTCTTCACGTACGGGGCGATAGCCTAGAACCAGCGCCGCCCACCTGAGGTGTAGAAGAGGTTCCTCTCGACCGTAAACCTCTCGTCGTAGTCCTGGACATACATGAGCATGGAGAGGGCAAGCTGCTTGACGTTCGAGAGACAGGACGTTTGC
>JAAYJW010000213.1 GCA_012522765.1 candidate division WS1 bacterium
CTCCTACGTGGACACGAAGCTCGGGGCGCGGCTCACGCTGCCGGCCTGCTGGCAGTTCACGCCCACCGCCGCTCTGTCCGCGCTGGAGATGCGGCACCGCTACAGCCCGTTCCTGGGGCATTTGCGGGTGGCGTGGGCGCCGGAGCAGGTCGCGCTCGAGCGGCTCGTGGAGATGTACTGGGAGGGCAGCTTCCAGGACAGCCTGCAGACCGCCCCGGTGCTTCTCGGCGTGCCGAGCCACGGGATCTGGCGCACCGAGTCGACGGCCTCACGCGCGGGCATCAACACGCGCACGCTGTTCTTCAAACGCGACGGGCTGCTGTGGGTGCTGACCCTCACCACCGGCGAGAGCTACCGCATCCAGGCCGCCGCCGACTTCGAGGAGATCGCGAAGGGCTTCACGCTGTTCTGAGCGGCCGTGAGCCGGCAGCCGTTCGCCGCAGGCCGTTTGTAGCGACGGGCTTCCACTCACATTCCAGAAATCGGCTGGCGGTCAACAAATGACTCCTCCGCGATAACCCAGGAGGGGCTGCTTTTCGCGACGCCGCCTGCGGCGGAGCGAAAAGTGGCGCCCGAGCGTCGTTTGCGAGGGCGACAGCTTCCCTGCCAGCCCGCCTTTTGCCGTTTCGGTCTCCAAGAACGGACGAGCAAGGTCAGCTCTTCGAGCTGCGCTCGGCAGTGGGCTCGGGAAGCCCGCCCCTCCGAACGACCTAGCCTTTATACACATTTTTCTGGGTGTGAAGGAGGTACGTGTATAGGTTTCAAGAATATCGGTGCTTGAGGTGATAAGGAATGATGTCCTCAAGCGTCGAACAATGGGCCGAGAATGAACTCGCATCCGTCAACCTGGGCGACAAGCGCCGCGACAAGCGTGCGCGGTCAATTCTGGCCACATTTGCCCGCAGACCCGGAGGATCGGTCACAGGCATGGCCGAAGATCACGCTGAAGTCAGCGCCATCTACCGCTTTCTACGCAACGATGCCGTCCAGCCGGAGGCCCTGCGAGCACCGCTGCGCGACGCAGCGCTGGAGCGCCTCGGCGACGAGAAGACGGTTCTCGTGCCGCAGGATACCACCTGCCTGAACTACACCACGCATCGCGCCACCACCGGAATGGGGCCGATCGGCGCCGGCGACGGCAGCAAGGGCTACGGCATGTTCGTTCACTCGGCGATCGCCATCTCCGAAAGCGGCGTTCCGCTCGGCCTTTTGCACCAGCAAAGCTGGAGCCGTTCGAAGCAAATTGGCCGCAAACACGACCGTAAGAGACGCCCGCTGGAGACCAAGGAGAGCTTCCGCTGGATCCAGACCGCCCGCGCCGTTGAGGCCGCGGTGCCCGCCGACAGGCGTCTGATACAGCTCGCCGATCGGGAGGCGGACTTCTTCGAGATGTTCGCCGAACCGCGTCGGGACGACTCTTTTCTGCTGGTGCGGGTATATCAGAATCGGCGCCTGGAGGACGATGAGCGCCTCCTGTGGGACAAAGTGGCGCAGCTGCAGCCGGCCAGCACCTACGAGATGCTGGTGCACACCAGTCATACGACGACGGCGCGTAAAGCGCGCCTTGAGCTTCGCTTTGGCCTGGTGACGATCCAGCCGTCCTGCGACGGCGTGCACGACAAAGGGCTTGAGCCGATCACGCTTACAGCCATCGAGGTGCGTGAGATCGATGCGCCCAAGGGCGCTGACGCCATCTGCTGGCGGCTACTGACCGACCTATCGGTCGACAGCGTTATGGCCGCCAAACTCTACGTGAAGTACTACGAGTTGCGCTGGCTGATCGAGCGCTACCACTACGTCCTCAAGAGCGGCTGCGAGATCGAGGACAGCCAATTGCGCAGTTTCGAGGCCATTGAGCGGCTGCTGGCACTCTTCAGCGCGGTCGCGATGCGACTGCTGTGGCTGACCTACAGCGCGCGAAAGCGCCCTGACGCGCCGTGCACGGTGGTTTTCAGCGATATTGAATGGAAGGTCCTGTACCGCTATCACCATGAACAACCGCCGCCTGATGAGCCGCCGCGATTGAAGGACGCGGTGCTGTGGCTGGCCCAGACGGGGGGCTTCCTCGCCCGAAAAGGGGATGGCGAACCAGGTGTCAAGGTACTCTGGCGCGGACTGATGCGGCTTCAAGACATCGTAGTCGGCGTCCTCCTCATGGCAGGAGATGTGTATAAAGGCTAGCC
>JAAYJW010000214.1 GCA_012522765.1 candidate division WS1 bacterium
CGAAGTCGCCCGCCCATGCGCGGCCGGTGCGCGGCTCCACGCCGAAGCGGTCCTCAAGCAGCGTGCTCATCAGGTCTACCGCGTCACTGCTGCCGCTGGTGATGCGCACCCGCACATCGCCCTCCTCGGCGAGTGTCTGGCCGTCGTAGTAGAGCGACGGACCCAGCGCCTTCACCTGCGGCCGCAGGTCCTCCAGCAGGTCGAGCACGATCGCACGGGCCTGCTCGGCCCTCGGCAGCGTGAACTGCGTCGGGTCGATGCGATCGACCCACAGCAGCCGGTCGCGCATCTTGCTCAGCGGCACCAGCGCATCTTCGCCGCCGATGGCGCTCGCCAGCCTCTCCCGCGCATCGGCCACCACGGGCTGAAGGCGCGCGTCCTCCGCGGAGGCCCGTTCGAGGCGCTCGATCCAGCGCCGCGCCAGCGTCACCCACTGGGCGTCGGCCATACCGTCGCGCATCGCCTCCCATGCGGGCGAGCTTGAGGGGCCACTCTCGGAGGGGAAGATGACCGCGTCGGTCATTGACCAGCGGTAGTAGACGTGGACGTGATAGCCGTCAAGCAGCGCGGCGGCGCTGAACCAGCCCGGGCGACGGTTGTCGGTGTACTCGCGCCACGTCGCGCCCCAGCCCTGATACATCCAGATTTCGTCGTCTGGCTCGAGCGTCCCATCATCAAGTCGCGCCTGCAGGTCATCAAGCGTGGAGAACGCGCCCTGGAACATGTCGAAGCGCGGGTTGAGGATGCTGAGGTGCCCCGGCTTCGCCAGCAGGTTGTGCACGGTGGTGAAGGGCCGCCAGCCGTTCTCCACCGCCCACCGCACCTCATCGGCCATGCTCGGGTAGGTGGTAGCGGGCTGCTCGTCCTTGTACTTGCACCAGAGGTCCGCGCCCGGATAGCCACGGTCGCGCAGGTAGCGTGCGATCTCGGCCATCAGCACGCCCTCCACGTGCGCAGGCGGCAGACCGCCACTGGCGTTGGTCGAGAAACGCACCAGCCCGTGGCGGATGGCGGCATCAAAGAGCGGGTTGAGGTAGGAGAGGTCCATCCGCGGGCGGTCGGTATCCGCCGGGCTGGAGGCCTTCCACTCGCGCAGCGTCCGGCCATCCTCCAGCAGCACCTGATCGGGGTGTCGCGAGTAGGTGAACCAACCCCAGAAGCCCTGCTCGAAGTCCACGAGATGGTCGCCGAGGTCGGCGGCGTAGCGCTCGAGCACTTCCTCGTTCCATGCGGCCGCCTCGGCGTCCCAGCAGCCCGGCAGGCCCATCAGTTGGTGTTCGGCCTCCTGGCTGATCAGGCTCGGCCGCGGCAGCGCCACCGCGCGCACATTCAGCGTGAGGTCAACCGTCGCGCTGTCAGTGCCGCGCGCCCGCGCAGTCAGCGTGACAGGAAGCTGCCCGCGCTCGGCTTCGGTGGTGCGCACGCGCACCCACACCTCAGCCTCCTCGCCCTCGGCGAGGTCCGTCATCGGCCACGATACGAGCTTGCGGCCGATCCGGTTCGACATCCCGGAGGCCTCGTTGCTGACATCCACCAGTTCGACGCCGAACACCTCGATCTGCCCCTCAGGCAGCCGATCCGACGCGACGCTGATCGCCAGGTTCTGCAGATCGCGCAGTGCCCGGACTCGCATGCCGAAAGTCTTCGCCTCGCCCTGGCCCATGTCCATCGCGTAGCTGCGCAGCGATCGCCCGGCCTGCCCCTCGGCAGCGAATTCGTCGAGGTAGATGACGAAGCCGCGCTCGACGTCCTCCTGCGTGGGCTGCACGAGGTCCGTCTCGGCGATGCGCTCCCAACCCGGCACCGGCTCAAGCTGCGCCACTGCGGGGAACTGCACCTCGCGCGCGTAATCGCCGCTCGGCTCGCCCACCACGACCGCCTGCTCCCACTCCGAGACCGTCTCGCCACCGCGCATGATGCGCTGATGCACGACCCACGTGCCGTCCGCGGCCTGCCACGGGACGCTCACGCTCCCTGTCTGCGCATGGGCGATCGCGGGCAGATCAACTGCGGCCAGCGTCTCTTCGCCCTCGCCCGGCAGTCGCCGGACGGTCGTCTGCAGCGTCGCGCCCTGCAACGCCTCACTGGCGGCGAACACCGAGGTGGCGAGGCCGGCGTCAGTATGCTGCGTGTGCGCGACTACTGCGCCATCGGCGTGAGAGACCGCCGGGATATCCCGCGCTACGTGCATCCACAGTGTCGTCGAGCCCTGCATGCCCGCCGGTAGCGCCTGGAAGACCCACTCGTAGGTCGGGTAGTCTATGCCGCCCTTCCAGTAGTAGAACCAGCGGTAGAAGTCGTTGGAGAATGCGGTGGCGATGGCGCGGCGCTTCGTGGTGCTGACGAAGGCGTTCCAGGGGCCGACGTCCTGCTTGAACTTACCGCGAAGCTCGGGGTAGTTCCAGCTCCCGGTGCGGGCCGCTATCTCCCGTACGCCGCCGCTGGTGGGTATGCAGTAGAGGTCGTCCTCGGTTACCGGTGCGGCGGAGGGGAGGAAGAAGTTCTTCACCATCGCCTCGTAGTCGCCGAAGTCCTCTTGCGAGGTGTTGGCGAAGGTGTAGTCCACTCGGATGGTGGAGGCGCCGTCATCGAGCGTGATCGTCTTCTCGATGCGCGCCTTCTCCTCCTGATAGGAGAGCGTCACGGAGCCGGGAGCGTCCTCGGGGAGCACGGCATTGTATTGCTCGAAGGTGTTGACGCGATCGTCAAGAGCGCCACCAAGTCCAGCGTAGACGGCCTCTTCGCCGAGATCCCAGTAGACGAGATCCTCGCCGGTGGCGCGATCTATGATGTGCCCGATGCGGCCACCAAGGTCGGGAAAGATGACCAGACGCAGGTGCTCGTTCTCCAGCGTAACGACGCGTTCAGCGCCCTCGGTCGCTTCGCTCCTCGTCACTTCGGCGAAGACCGGCGAGAGGGCGAGGATGGTGCAGATGATGGCGACGGTGCAGGTCATGGCGGCATACCTCCGCGGCAACGGCTGTCGGATTGTGCCGCGTAGTTCCCGCCTCTCGCCATGTAGACCTGCCGGGGCGGCTCAATCGGCCGCCCCGACAGAGCTGCCTGACGGTTTCGCGCTAGTGTCTGTCACACAGAAGTTCGCCGCCAACGCCCACGTTCTCCCCCGTGTTCTCCCGAATCAGGATGATGTAAGCGCTCTTCGGCAGGCCGTAGGCGGTCGAGAGGGCCTCGGTGATGTTGCCGCACAGCTCCCGCTTCTTCTCCACCGACAGCGGTCCGCCATCAATCTGTACTACCGGCATTGTGCTACCTCCTGTGCGTCTTGCGTTAGTTCGGTATGACAAAGCAGAAGCGACTGCCCACGCCGACCTCGCTCTCCACCCAGACGCGTCCCTCGTGCGCATCAATCGCCAGCTTCACAAAGGCCAGTCCCAGCCCGGTGCCCTGCGTCTTTCTGCTGCCCTCAAGCTGCGAGAACTTGCGGAACAGGCGATCTAATTGATCCTCCGGGATGCCGGGTCCGGTGTCGGATACGCAGACCTGCATGCCCTCATCCGTCTCGCGCGCCTCTACCGTCACGCTGCCGCCCTCGGTCGTGAACTTGATCGCGTTCCCCAGCAGGTTGAGCAGCACGCGCTTAATCAGCCCGCGGTCGGCGCTAAGCTGCACGTCGCCGACATCCGCGACGAGCTCAAGTTCGCCCTCGCGCGCAAGATGCTCCACGCGCTCAAGCACCTCGCTGACAAGCTCCTGCAGACCGAAGCTCTCATATTTGGGCACAAGCTCGCCCGCCTCGATCTTCGAGATGTCCAGCAGGTTGCTGATCATGTCGGACAGGTCGAGGCCGGCGTTGATTGCCTCCGGCAGAAACTCCCGCGTAAGCTCCTCATCGAACTCCGCGGCCTCGATCGTCTGCAGGCCGGCGATGACGTTCGTCAGCGGCGTACGCATGTCATGCACGATCATGTGCGTGAGGTCATCCCGCAGCCTCTGCAGCTCCTCAAGGCGCTCGTTGGCCCTCTGAAGCTCCGCCGCATGCTCCTCAAGCTGCCGGTAGAGCGCCCGGCCGTTGGCGAGTGACCGCACCCGCGCGAGCAGCTCGTGCTCGCGCACCGGCTTGGTAATGACATCCATCGCGCCCGCCGCCAGCGCCTGCTCCTCATCGGCCGCGTCATAGGCGGGCGTCGCGATGATGATCGGATACGGCCCCTGCTGCGCGTCAAGCATCAGCCGCGCAAGCTCATATCCGCTGACCCTACCGAGGATCGCGTCTATGATTGTGACATCCGGCGAGTGCTCCTCAAAGGCCGCCAGCGCGTCGTCGGGCCCCGCTGCATGCACCTCATAGCCCGCCCGGCTGAGCGCCTCGATCACCAGCGCATCAACCTCAGGCGTATCGGTCACCACCAGCACGACCTCGCCCTCGCCAGAATGTGCCGACGCCGCGTCGGTCAGCACCATCTGCTCGTCCTCGGGAAGGGCCTCCTCTTCATCGCCGAAGCCGCGCCAGAGCACGGTCGGGAAGTGCTTGCGCTGTCCGCCTCCGGTCGCGGGCTTGCCAATGGGGATCAGGCCGACCAGCCGGTGACCGCGCAGCCCGAGGCGATACGCGATTTCATCGGCGAGGTAGAGCGCGCCGGTGAGGTAGGAACTCCCGAGGCCCTCTGCGTGCGCCGCCAGCATCAGGTTCTCGATGGCGCAGGCTGCGGATGCGATGGCAAGCTCGGGGCCTTCGCGTCCGACGCGCGTGAAGACGGCGACGAGCACCGGGGCGCTCTCGATCACCGGCACGAGAGAGCGCGCGTAGGCCAGCGTCTGCCGCGCCGGCCCCTCGGCCATCACAGCGACCACCTCTACGAGCCGGTCGGAGAGGAAGCCGGTGAAGCGCGTCTTCTCTTCGGCGGTCAGCACCACAAGCACGCGATCATCCGAGGCGGTGCCGAAGGGCGCCCATTGCGCCGCATCAACGATCCGCTCGATCGTCTCGACGGGGATCGGGTCGGTCAGGAAGCGCCGGATGCTGCGCCTGCCACGGACAGTTTCGAAGAATTCTATGATCGCTCACTCCCGCTACTATGCCAGAGGGCCAGGTCTTGCCCGGCCTCTCGCGCCTGATCGAGTGCCGTCGGGTGCTCGAGGATCGCGCCGAAGGCGTCTGTGTTCCCGAAGGTCAGTTCCCTGCGCTCAAACACCTGCAGCGTCCAGTACCACGAGGCGAGCACCGTGCGTGATGCGTCGAAGAGGTGGCCCATGTCGCTGCCGCCGACACCGAGGTAGAGGCCGGCGCGCGGGTGATCCGCCTCCGCGACGGGCAGGCCGAGGTTACGCCTCACCCACAGCGGCTGGCAGCGATCAATCATCGCCTTCGCCTGCGCGGGCAGGCCCATGAAGAACACCGGGGCGGCGATGATGATGCGATCCGCCCGCCGCAGTGGTTCGTAGAGGCGCTGCATGTCGTCCTGCACCACGCAGTTGCCGCTCCCGTCGCTACAGCCGCCGCAGTGGCGGCATGGCGCGATCGTCATTTCGCGCAGCACAAGCTGCTGCACCTGCGCCCCCGCCTCGCGCGCGCCCGCAAGCGCGGCCTCAAGCAGCCCGTCGCTGTTCCCGCCACTGCGCGGGCTGCAGCCAAAGGCCGCAATGCTGATCGATGCCATCAAACCGTCCTTCGCTGGTCTGTACGCGGATAGCCGGCGGAAGAGATGCCCCGGTGCATGATTCCCGCGGGCGCGCCAGACTCCTGCCTCGGGGGCACTTCTCCCCGATCACCGCGCACCGGGCAGGGCTGCACCGCGACGCGTCGAACCTTCCTCCGCCAGAAGATCATCAGCCTGATGGGAGGGCGTTGAAAGATGCCGGATGATAAGCTGAAGCTGGGCGTAATGGTTCACCTGCGCGATGACCCCGAGGGCGCAATCCGCAAGGTCGCCGACCTCGGACTGCCGAGTTGCCAGCTCGGCTGGCCGCCGAACATGAGCGTCGAGCAGGGCCTTGAGGTCAAGCGCATGGCGGACGATCACGAAGTGGAGATAACGACCCTCTGGGCCACCCTGCCCGGAATCGCGATCTGGAACTTCACCGAGGGCCCGACGACTATCGGCCTTGTGCCGGAGGACTGGCGCGCGCTGCGCGTGCAGGCACTGGAGCAGGCCGCACGCTGCGCGGCGAAGATGGGCGTGCAGTCCATCACAACGCACTGCGGCTTCATCCCCGAGTTTCCCGGAGACACGCTCTACCAGGGCACCGTCTGCGCGCTCAAGCAGGTCATGCGCACCTGCGACTCGCTCGGCGTGCAGTTCTGGTTCGAGACCGGGCAGGAGACGCCGATCACCCTGCTGCGCACCATCCAGGACGTCGGCAGCCCGAACATGGGCATCAACCTCGACCCGGCGAACCTGCTCATGTACGGGAAAGCGAACCCGGTGGACGCGCTGGATACCTTCGGCGAATGGGTGCGCGGCGTCCATGCCAAGGACGGCGAGTACCCCACCGATGGCAAGTCGCTGGGCAAGGAGAAGCCGCTGGGCGAGGGCCTGGTGAACTTCCCGGTGCTGGTGCCCAAGCTCAAGGCCTGCGGTTTCACCGGGGCGCTCACAATCGAACGCGAGATCTCCGGCGACAAACAGGTGGAGGACATCAAGAGGGGCGTCGAATTGCTGACGCCTCTGCTGTAGAGGCGGAGAACGGCCGGCAATCGGCAATCGGCAATCGTGAACGGCTACGGCAACGACGACGGCCGGGAACGGTCGGCAATCGAGACGGCGACGGCGGCAACGCCAGCGCCGTCTCTTTTCTTTGATTCGCTTGACTCATGACGCGCTTTCTGATAGTAATAGTAAGCGATACCGATAACGCAGCCGGGCAAGCTGCGGCCTGTGTCAGCGGCCCACAGAAAGTGCAGGAACATTCCCGCAACAGCGGGAACTTCATCTTGTCGAGTTCGGGTTGTATGTGACGATACTTCGGGCCATTCCGCAACCGTCACTGAGGCGGGGCGTTATATTGATGAGGAGGAGAGAGACGATGGAAGAGAAGGGCCTGCCGCTGATCGGCGATACCGCGCCCGCTTTCACGGCGCAGACCACGCACGGGGAGGTCAACTTCCCGGATGACTACCAGGGCAAGTGGGTCGTTTTGTTCTCGCACCCGGCGGACTTCACCCCCGTCTGCACCACGGAGTTCATGACCTTCGCCTCCATGGCGGACCAGTTCAAGGCACTCAACTGCGAGCTGATCGGGCTCTCGATCGACAGCAACTACAGCCACATCGCCTGGGCACGCACCATCGAGCAGAAGATCGAGTTCAAGGACATGAAGAACGTCCACATCGGCTTCCCGATCATCGCCGACCTGACGATGGACGTCGCGCACAAGTACGGGATGCTGCACCCCGGATCGAGCAGCACCCACGCAGTGCGCGCCACCTTCATCATCGACGACGAGGCCATGGTGCGAGCGATTCTCTACTACCCGCAGAGCAACGGCCGGAACATGGACGAGATCCTGCGCCTCGTCAAGGCGCTCCAGACCGCGGACGAGCATGGCGTGGCGACGCCTGCGAACTGGCAGCCCGGCGATGAGGTCATCATCCCGCCGCCCCCAACCGACACAATCGCTGCTGAGCGGATGGAGGGCGCTGGCGAGGGCTACCGCTGCCTCGACTGGTTCCTCTGCCTGAAGAAGCTCTAGACGCGAAGAAGCTGCGCAAAGCAATTACCGGCCCCCGCTCGATGGCGGGGGTCGGTTGATTTACCAGCAACACGAACGTGCTGAGTCGTACGTAGAGCGGGCGCAGCTACTCTGTAGCTGACCCTGCCCGCCCGCTTCGTGGAGTCCACGACAAACGGCGGGCTGGCAAGGAAGCTGTCGCCCTCCTGGCGGTGTACGAAGCCGGCTTTCGTTGACCACCAGCCAATTTCTGCAGTACGGCGCCCTCGCCCGCTTATTTCTCCCGTACAGCGGGCGACCTCCATCGGTGGTGCCCCTACCGCAGCCGCTTCCACTCATCAATCAGCGCAACTGTGCTCTCCCAGGGCATGATCGAATGCGAGGAGACGCAGGGGGCGAGGATAAGCCCGGTCCTTCCGAACACCTCGAAGGTCTGCCCCACCGCCTCCCGCGTGGGCTCGGGCCCCTTCCAGATGTGATAGACGCTGCTCGGGCCGGTCCAGAAGCTGCTGACCTCGCCCAGCGCATCATGCAGCCGCGGCGGATCAACGCCCGAGAAGGCCAGATCGATACCAAAAAGCGAGTCGATCGCCAACTCGCGCAGGTAGTCGAGGATCGGCATGACGCCGGTGTTGACCGTGTAGGTCATCAGCATCCCGCCGGCGTGAGCGGCTTCCCGTTCGGCATGCAAACGATCGCCAAGGAACTCGTGGAGCATCCGAGGGCTGTAGAAGTCGGCGGTCTCGTAGAAGCCGTTGCGCCGCACCATGTCCACGCCACGCCCGCCGAGAGCCTTCAGTGCGCGCATGTTGAGCGTGTGGTCGTAGTCGAGATACGCATGCACGAGGTTCGGCTTCTCCACCGTCATCATGCAAAGTTGCGTCGCGCCGAAGAGGTGCTGGGCGCCGGTGAGGCCCATGCCGCAGGGAGCAAGCGACGCGAGATCAAAGTGCCGCGCCTGTTCCTGCGCCTCAGCCACGGCTGACGCCGCCCGCTCTTCTATCGTTGCGTCATCGGCCAGTGCGCGGACCAGCTTGAAGGCCTCAAGGTCCTGCTCCGTCTCAATCCACGGCTCGATGAAGTGGGCGATGTTGAAGTCGCTGAAGAACCGAATGTCCTCACCATGCGGCCACTTCTCATCGTAGCTCACCGCCGCATGCAGCACGCCCGCGGGCGTGTCGTAGCTCTTGTGCAGGACCCCATCCTCCACGCGGATCTCGGGCTCGAACGGCTCGGGCGCGCATACATCTACGGATAGTGTCACCACCTGATCGAGCCCAAGCTCCTCCACCTGGTAGCGAAGCCGCTCCTCACGCGAAGCCTCAGGCGGCCACGGGAACTGCCACTCGTAGCCGCGCCGCTGCACCGGTGTCAGCGGGTTGAACGATATGCAGCAGGGTACATAGTCCACCGGCTGCCGTTTCACAGCAGCCACAATGCGCTCGCGCGAAGTCATTGCCGTTCGCTCTCCTGAGCGGCCTCGATCATCTCCAGCATGCCCTCATTCCTCTCCCCATCACCACGTCCTCCACGACAGCCGCGAAGGACTCTTGCTGGACCCGGTCGAACCATGCGCGCACCATGAGCCTCGCCCCGGTCAATGTGCGCCAGATAGCGAAGATTATAGAAGCAGCGGCCCTGCTGCTCTACCTCGCAGCATCGTGTACTTTCGCCATCACCACTCCCATCGGTGGCGGGCCGGATGAGAACGGCCATGCCGTCAACGCGATGGCCGTCGCCGATGGCGAACTGCCGCTGCCGTCCGGGCTGACAGTTATCCCTGAGGACGCGGGCGGTCCCTATCTGTCCGCGCAGGCGCACCACCCGCCGCTCTACCACGCCCTGATCTCCCTGGTCTACCTCGCCTCCGGTGGCAGCCTCGCCGCGATGACCTACGGCGCGCGCCTGCTGGGCGTGCTGATGGGCCTCGGTGCGCTGCTGCTGACGCGTGCCGCCGCACGTCGCATCTTCCCCGACCGGCCGCTGGAGATCGCGGCAGGTATGGTGATCGCCGCCGGATCGCCTACCTTCGCCTACATCACCGGCAGCCTCAACAACGAGCCACTGGCGGTGCTGATCGTGGCGGTGTCGCTGTATCTGGCCGCGCGGGCGATGCAGTCCATTCGGCCGCTCTACTGGCTCAAGCTGCTCGGGGTTGCGTTGGGCGTGGGACTGCTGGCGAAGCTCACGGCCGCGATCGCCGTAGTGCCGCTGATTGCCGCCGCGGTCGTATCAGCGCGGAACTCCGAGAATGATGGCTGGCGGCGTGTTGCGATGAAGCGGTCTCTGGTGGCGCTGGGCATCGCCGCCGCCATCTCCGCCCCGTGGTTCATCCGCAATCAGATCGTCTTCGGCGTCCCGACCTTCAACACCAGCACGCGGCCGATCTTCGACTACCCGATTGACGTCATCGTGCTGCCCGAGGCGACGGTGAGGATCGTCCTCTTCACGATAGAGGAGATGATGGCGGAGACGTGGCGCATCGGCTGGCTGGCTAAAGAGCATGGTGGATATCTCGTCAGCATCATCTACCCGAGTGAAGATACACTACCGCCGCGGTCATTGCAGTCGGTGCTCATTCCGCTGGTGGTTCTCGTCGCCAGCTTCATCGGTATCCTGCGGCTGCTAAAGCGCCAGGGGGAAGAGGGTCTAAGCGCAGCGCAGCGGGGCTTTGTGATCGCGCTGATGCTTCTGCCGGTGGCCGGAACACTCGGGGTCATCCACCAGACGTTGATGGTGGATCAGCAGGTCGTGCGCTGGGCCCCGCGCTACAGCCCTGCCTTCATGCCGTCACTGGCGCTGGTGGTGTCCTTCGGGCTGATGGCGCTGGTGCCGCAGAGGCTGCGTCCGGCGCTGGCGATCACTGCAGGCGTGGTCGCCGTGGCGCTCTTGCTGAGCGGGGCTCTGGAGGTAGTGGACTTTTACGGGTAGCGCTCCACTCAGCGATCCGCCGGCGTCAGGTGGCGGTGCATGGTGCGGATCTTCCACAGGTCCGTGACCATCTGCATACCGTCGGTGAAGGCGCTGACCTTCGTATCCGGTGAGTTACACCACCGCACCGGGACCTCGACCACCTGCAGCCCCAGCCGCAGCGCGATGTAGATCAGCTCAGCGTCGAATGCCCAGCGCTCCAGGCGCTGGTGGGGGAATACCGCGGTCACTGCCTCGCGCGTGAACATCTTGAAGCCGCACTGGGTGTCGCTGATGCCCGAGCCAAGGATCGCGCGCTGCACCACGGAGAACATCCGCCCGGCGCTCTCGCGCAGGAAGGGCTGATGCACCTCGATGTCGGCGCCCGGCGCCACGCGCGAGCCGATTGCCACATCCGCTCCGGCCTCGATGGCCGCCATGAAATCTTTCGCGTGCTCTATCGGCGTGGAGAGGTCGGCATCGGAGAAGAGCGCAAGCCGCCCGGTTGACTCAAGCATCCCCCGCTTGACCGTGTAGCCCTTGCCCCGGTTCTGCTCATTGACCAGCACTCGACCGGGGACGGATGAGTTGCTGAGCACTTCACGCGCCAGGTCCGCAGTGCGGTCGGAGCTGCCGTCGTCGACGACGATGATCTCCGACGACCACGGCTGCTCGTGCAGATAGTCGCTGATCTGCAGCAGTGTCGGCTCAAGCCGAAGCTCCTCGTTGTATGCTGGTATGACCACGGACAGTTCGACGGGCCCGGAGGCGTGATTCATCAATCGTCTTCTTTCCGCGAGAGACCGAACTGCCGACGGTGGACTGCAGGGACATCGACGCAGTGGAATAGCCTTCGCCCGCAGAAGCAGATTATCCTTCATGAGGAAGATGGAGGTGCGCCGCCGGGCCATGTAGAAGACAAAGGGCGTCAAGCCGCTCCCGGCAACGAAGCTGTTCTGGAGGCGCTGCAGAGCGTCACGAAGATGCGGGTACGGAAATCCCGTGACAATAGCTCTTACTCCGATGCGCGTATGGGAGGACACACAGAAATGGGCAATGTCAAGATAGGTGACTGGCTCTCCGAAGCGTGGAACATCGTGTCGCAGGACCTTGTGACACACATCCTCCTGGCGCTGATCGTCGGCCTCGGCTCCGGGATCACCGGCGGGATCCTCTCCGGGCCGCTGATGGGCGGCTACCTGTGGATCATCTTCAAGAAGATGAAGGACCCGTCCTACGTCCCGCAGGTCGGCGACGTCAGCAAGGGCTTCGAGAACTTCGTCCAGCTTCTGCTGGTGCCGGCCTCATCGCCAGCCTCGGCACCATCGCCTGCGTCATCGGCGTCTTCTTCACCAGTGCGCTGGTTGTGCTCGCGCTGCCGCTGGTGGTTGATCGGAACATGGACTTCTGGTCGGCGATCATGGAGAGCATCAACAAGACCAAGCAGGACCTGATGGGCTGGGTTGTGTTCGTGCTCGTGGTCGGCCTGCTGAACGCCCTCGGCAGCGCGATTGCCGTCGGCTTCCTGATCACGCTTCCGATCGCCATCGTGGCAATCGCCATCGGCTACCGGGAGACCTACGGCCTCAGCGGCGCGGCCACCGCGGGCGGCTACACGGCACCTGCAGCGCCGCAGGCGCCCAGCGCCCCCGAGCCGCCCCAGCCGACACCTCCGCAGAGCCCGAGCTGAGGGCAAGTCCTGAGGTACCATGAAACTGATCCTCAGTCCTGACAATCAGCCGGCGGCGAGCGTGGTCATTGAGGCCAACTCGCCGCCGGCCGTTTCTTTCGCGGCACGCGAACTGAGCCGCTATCTCGCCATCCTCACCGGCGCGCGCTTTCCGGTGCGGGAGGGGGAAAGCGAGGGGCTGCAGATACGGCTGGTACCTCACCCCCTCGGCCCTACGGCAACGGCTGGCCCCTCCCCCGTAGCTCGCTTACGCGAGCTCCTGCCCCCTCCCCCTGCACTTCGCTGCGCGAAGTGGGGCGGGAGAGGGGGAGGACGACTCTGTGGCGCGTATGCGTGGCGCGTGCATGAGGGCGGGGTGGAGATCGTCGGCGAGCGGCCGGGGTCGCTGCTGCATGGCGTTTACGCGCTGCTCGAGACGCTCGGCTGCCGGTGGCTGCACCCCCGCGATGGCGGCGAGATCATCCCGCGTATCCCGCGCATAGAGCTTGCCCTCGGCGAGCACATCGCGGAGCCGGCGATGACGCACCGGGAGCTTACGAACCTCTACGCGATTGACCGCGAGTACCCGCTGCACATTGACTGGATGGCGAAGAACCGTCTCAGCCGCTTCATGGCGTTCCTCAACATGCCCGGTTCGCTGGAGGCCTACCGCGATCTCATCGAGCCGGAGCTTTCCCTGCGCGACATGGACGCCACCCTCGGCCATCACAGCTTCCGCTTCCTCCTGCCGCCTGAGGAGCACTTCGCCGAGCACCCTGAGTGGTATGCGCTGATAGGCGGCGCGCGCAGCCCCGACGGCCAACTCTGCACCTCGAACCCGGAGGTGGTGGAGCGCGTCGCGGAGCGCATCTGCGCGCTCTTTGGCGAGTTCCCGGCAGTCGAGATGTTCGGCCTGTGGCCCAACGACGGCTTCGGCTGGTGCGAGTGCGAGGAGTGCGCGCGCATCGAAGAGCAGCGGCCCTCGCAGTTCCGCCCCGAGCAACCGCGGCGCACGGAGACCTACTTGCGCTTCGTGAACTCGGTGGCTGAGCGTGTCGCGGAGGAGCATCCGGACCGCCGCCTCAGCGCGCTGGTCTACGTCAACTACGCCGACGCGCCGGAGAATGTGCGGCCGGCGGAGAACGTGGCGATCTGCTTCGCCGCCTTTCAGCGCTGTCTCAAGCACCCGCTGGGCCCTGATGTCGAGTGCGACCGAGGCAACGCCGCGTATGCGCGCGAGTTCCAGCGGTGGCGGGAGATCACGCCCGGCGACCTCTACGTGTTCAGCTATCTGACGCAGATACACACGCTCTCGCTGCCCTACCCGATCCACGAAATGATCGCGCAGAACCAGCGGTGGCTGGTGGATGCGGGCTGCGACGGCTTCACCGCGGAGTTCGTGCCCGAGGAGTGGGGAGCGTTCGGCGCCAACCTCTACCTGATGGCGCGACTGGCATGGCAGCCGGAGCTTGACGTGGAGGCATGGCTGGGCGGGCATGATGAACTGATCTTCGGCCCTGCGGCGGAGAGCATCGGAGAGTACCGGCACGAACTGCGCGAGGTACTGATCCACGGCGGCCCCTGCACCGGTCACTACGACCTTGACTGGACGCGGCGGGCTACGGAGCGGCTTCTTGCGCCGGCGCTGGAGGCATTCGGCCATGCGCGGGCACTCGCGGCGACCGGCGAGAGGCGCCACTGGGAGGCCTTGCAGCAGCAGTGGGTGGGGCTGGAGCTGCTGCTCCGGACGGCGACATGGCGGCGACTGCTGGCGGAGATAGACCGCGCGCCGGAGGTGCGGCTGGAGTCGCTGCGCGCTCGGGCAGAGGCGGCCCACCACGACCTGCTCAGCTTCGCGCGCGCTCATGCCGACAGCGGAGCGGTGGACGTGAAGCGCTACGAGCGAATCTCCGGCGATTAGCCGCTACTCATCCCCCACGTACTGAATGACCGATATCCCCGGTCCCTCGAAGGTCACCGACTGCGCCGCCGCGGTGGGAAGGTCGGCCATCTGAAGCTGGCCATCCGAGAGCAGCCTGCGCTCACGAACCAGCACCGGCGTCCCGACGCCGAATGCGTCTATCGCGACCGACCACGGCTCGCTGCCGCCGTAGATCACGATCACGTTCCGTGCGGTGGCCGTCCAGACGGCGGCTATCAGCGCCTGATCGTTCGGCTGCAGCAACTGGCAGAGCGTCGCCCCACGGGGGGCGTAGGTGTGCAGCAGCCACGCCGCATGGTAGGCGGGCGTAGGCCTGCCGCGCCCGTCGAGCATCCCCCAGCCGTCATCGTAGAGCCGGTAGTGCAGCAGCTTATCAACCCATGGGCCGGCCGAGAGCGCGGCGGTTGCCATCCACGCGGCGCCGAAGGGCTGCTGGATCCGCTCATCGGCGGCGCTGCCATCGCCGCGTCGCGCGGAGTTCATCGCCATCGAAGTGACGAAGAACTCGGGCATCGGCCGCCGCAGCGACTGCGCGAGGTGCCGCACCTCCTGGAGCGTAAGCTGTTCGGGCAGATCACTCGTGACCCCGTGCAGTGCCGCGCCGAGCAACGCGCTGTTGCTGGCGGTGACACTGTGAGCGCCGTAGAAGTGCAGGGACAGAAAGTGCAGCGTCCGCGCGCCTTCGAGGAAGCTTCGTACGTTCGTATCCCACGCCGAGGCGAAGCCCGGCCCGCCAACGCGCGCCTCCGGATCGGCTGCCAGCACCGCCTCGGAGAGCCTGTTGTATCCGCCGACAAGCTCCACCACCGACGCAAACTGCCCGGTGAGCAGCGGGCGGTCGAAGAGTTCGTAGTAGCGCAGATGCGGCCCGCCACGGCGCATGGCAACGAGCCTCAGCGCAACATCCTCAAAGTTCGGGTCGGGGCAGGTGGTCCGGCCGCCCTCCGCGGGAACCAGTGCGGGGTTGAGGCAGACCATCGCGCGCGCGCCATTGTCGGCCACCCAGTTGATCGCCTGGTTGAGGTGAATGAGGTCGTAGTCGCTCTCCGCCGCGTCCCAGTAGTCCGACAGGCGCAGGCGCACGACGTTGGGTGTTAGCTGCTCAAGTGCCCGTCCCAGCGCGGCTGATGAGACCTGATCGTCGAGCACCGGCCGGAGGTCGTCCCCCAGACTGGCGCCGATCTGCCCGCGAAGCCGTGTCCCCGCGCTGGTGAAGTCCACGCGCACCGAAAGCGGCAGATCCTCCACCGGCGGCTGCTCCTCCATCCCCGGGATCGGCTCGACGGTCAGTTCGTCCACGTAGAGGCTCAGCGCAGGCCACGTGCCGGTCTTCACGAACTGCAGCAGGTAGCTGTTCGCGATGGCCTCGGAGGTGGGAGGATTGCCCTCGGCGTCCTTGAAGGCGAAGAGGCGGATGGAGCGGCGCTGCCAGTCGCGGCTCCTCAGCGGCAGGCGGTAGATGTACGAGACGTCGCGGCGCTCTTCGCCGATGCGCGAGCGGAGCGTCAAGTCCACACTATTGTCCGACCCGTCGCCGCGCATCCACATGGATATCTGCCCCACGCCGCGCTCGGCCCACAGGCGTCCGTCAACGGCGAGGCTGACGCTGGCCCAGGTGTTGCGCGCCTTGAGGAACTCCACCAGCGCCGCCTGGTCGATTCGCCCGTCGATCTGTCGCCCGACGGTGTAGATGGCGCAGATGTCCGACGGGCGCTGCCCCGCGGTCTGCGCATCATTCGTGCGCCAGGCATTGACGCCGGAGGAGAAGTCATCAAGCACGATCGAGACGGCAGATGCGGGAGGAAGCGGGACAGCAACGGTCGCAAGCGTAATCAGGAGGATTCTGATGCCGGTGGGGTAGATCATCGCGATCCTCTCCTTGTGCGAATCAGTGGTGGCAATCGTCCGGAGGGGCTGGTCGCCTGACCAGCCCGTCGTTATGTCGGCAGGCGCTCACACTGCCGCGCAACCGATCATCGAGCGGCCTCTCCCCTCTGTGTCGTGGGAGGGGCCGCCGCGTGTCAGACGCAAAGCGTCTGCGCGCGGGCAGCTTCCTGTGAGCGCCAGCGAACGGGAAGCTGAGGTTCCACCCCGGCCCCCGGTTGACATTCCGATGGCGTACCGCCAGGTGGACGCGGTCGGCCCCTACCTCTCCACCGAGCGGCCTTCCTCGCGCCAGGTGTTCAGTAGCTTAGACAATCTCTCCACCACCGCCGGTTCCTCAGACCACAGATTCGTCGTCTCCTGCGGGTCCTCGGCGAGGTTGTAAAGCTGCCCCTCCGGGCCGCCGGGCGATGGGTCGAGCTCCTTCGGGTCGCTGAAGCCGCCTGAGCCGAGGCCGAAGATGCCCTTCCACTCGCCCTGCCGGATCGCAAACATCCCGCGCAGCGAATGATGCACCGTCGCTTCGTGCAGCGGCTCGCTCAGTTCATCGCCCCGCAGCGCCGGGAGGATCGAGACACTGTCGGGCGCCCCGCCCTCGGGTATCTCGCAGCCGGCCACATCCGCGCAGGTCGCCATCAGGTCGATCAGACAGACGGTCTCATTGCAGACCGAGCCGGGCTCGACGACTCCCGGCCAGCGCGCCAGCAGCGGCTCGCGATGGCCGCCCTCCCAGATGTCCGCCTTCTGCCCGCGCCATGGGCCGCAGGAGCGGTGGCCCCAGTCGTTGCCGTAGAAGTCGGTCGCCCGCGCGCCGTTGTCGCTGGTGACGAGAATCAGCGTGTTGTCGGCGACGCCCTGCTCGTCCAGCGTGTCGAGCACCTCGCCGACCACCCAGTCGTAAAGCGCGACGCAATCTCCGCGGAGGCCGGCCTCGGATGCGCCCCTCATGAACTCCGGCGGAACGCACGGCCGGTGCGGCACCGAGGGCGTCAGGTAGAGGAAGAACGGGTCGTCGGCGGCTACTGAGTGCTCGATGAACGCGCAGGCCTTCTGCGCGTGCATCACGTCAACCTGCTCGTCCTGCCAGCCCGGCACCATCATGCCCTTGCGCTGCTGCGGGTTGTAAGGGTCCTTCTCCACGCTCGGAATGCCCACCGGCTCGCGGTTTTCAACGAAGCAGTAGGGCTGCATGTCGAGCGATGCGGGAATGCCGAAGAAGTAGTCGAAGCCATCATCGTTCGGCGAGTGGTAGAGCGGGCGCTCGTGGTCTACGCCGTGGCCGAACTCAGAGCGCTCGGCCTCCAGGTCATCCGGCTGCTCCTCGCGCCAGTTCCAGCCGAGGCCGAGGTGCCACTTGCCGACTGCCGCGGTGGCGTAGCCCGCGCCCTGCAGCATCTTGCCGACAGTCGGTCGGTCGTCCTCGATCAGGGGCGGCGAATAGCCGAACATGACGCCTGACTGCAGTCGTGTGCGCCAGCAGTAGCGGCCGGTGAGCGCGGCGTACCGGCTGGGAGTGCACACGGCGGAGGCGGAGTGGGCATCGGTGAAGCGCATGCCCTCGCGCGCGAGACGGTCCATGTTCGGCGTCGGGATCTTCTCCGCGCCGTAGCAGCCCGGATCGCCGAAGCCCATGTCGTCGGCCATGATGTATACGATGTTCGGACGAGCCACGGTATCAACTCCTGGTCGGTTTACATCGCCTGACGATCTTTGCCGCGAAGCGCCCTGCGCCGAAGCCGTTGTCTATGTTCACCACCACCACGCCCGAGGCGCAGGAGTTGAGCATCCCCAGCAGCGCCGCGAGGCCCTCGAAGGCCGCGCCGTAGCCGACGCTGGTGGGCACGGCGATCACCGGCGCCTCCACGAGGCCGCCCACGACGCTTGCCAGCGCGCCCTCCATGCCGGCAACGACCACGATCACGCTCGCGCGCTGAAGCTGCTCGGCGTGGCTGAGCAAGCGGTGGATGCCCGCGACGCCGACGTCGTAGATGCGCTCGACGCGGCAACCGGCGATCTCCGCGGTGATGGCGGCTTCCTCGGCGACGGTAATGTCAGCCGTGCCGGCGGTGACTACTGCCACCGGCGGCAGGTCCGCGTCCGGCTCGGGGATCTCCCCGACGCGGATGATGCGCGCCTGCTCGTGGTAGACCGCCTCGGGGATGGCCTGCCTGACCGCCGCGAAGTGCTCCGCCGAGGCGCGACTGGCGATCACCAGCGGCGACTGCTGCGACAGTGCGGTGAGGATCGAGGCGACCTGCGCGGGCGTCTTCGGTTCGGCGAGGACCGTCTCAGGGAAGCCGCGGCGCAGGGCGCGATGGTGATCAACCTTCGCGAAGCCGAGGTCCTCGAAGGGGAGCGCGCGGAGTCGTTCGCAGGCGTCGTCGGGATTGATCTCCCCGGCGCGCACCCCCTCCATCAACTTCCGCAGGTCCTCAGAGTTCATGTGAGGCCGTAGCCACCGACTCCCTACAGCGGCAACACTACCGCTCGATTTGACGCCGATGAGATGCCTGCCGCCTGCGCGATCTCCGTGTTACGCAGGCCCTCGATGCCGGGGATCGGCGGCAGCGTGTCATCCAGCACCGCTTCCACGAACTCCCGGATCTCCCGGTTGAGGCCGCGCTCGTAGCCCTCACCGGCCTCGGCGTAGGATATCTTCTGCGTCTCCTCCCCCTCAACGTGCCACGTCACTTCGCTCGTCTTGTTGTCGAAGAAGATCGTGCCGCCGGTCAGGAAAATCTTGCCGTCGTAGCTGCCGAGCTTCGCGGAGTGCCCGGCCAGCAGCGATCCGCGGCCGCCGTCCTGGAAGTTGATGATAAGCTGCACGAAGTCCTCGTAGTCCACCTCAGGGGTGACGTAGTTGTCCATCGAGGCGTAGACGGTGGTGGCCTCGCCGAGCACCTGGCGCATCAGGTCGATCTCGTGCGCGTTGACCTCAAAGAGCGGGCCGCCGCACTTCTCCTTCTCCATGCGCCAGCTCTGCCCGTAGCGCCCGGCCCAGCCGCCGCCGATGCGCGTGACCTGCATGCCGAACGGCTCACCCAGCTTGCCGGTCCGGATCAGGTCGAGCATCCAGATGTACGGCGCGTTGTAGCGCTGCACCTGGCCGATCATCAGCTTCACGCCCGCGGAGTCACAGGCTTCGATCATCGCGCGGGCATCCGCCACCGTCAGCGCCATCGGCTTCTCGCAGAAGACGTGCTTGCCCGCTTCGGCGGCAAGCTGCGTCATCTCGGCGTGAAGGTAGTTGGGCGCGGCAACGATGACGGCGGTGATGTCATCGCGCGCCAGCATCTCCCGGGCGCTGAGATAGGCATCGATCTCCTCGCCCTCTCCGATCTCTGCGGCAGCCGCCTCAGCGGCGCCCTCAGCCGGGTCGGCGATGGCGGCGATGCGGGCGTTATCCGCGGCCTTCACACCGCCTGCCAGCGACTTGCCCATGTTGCCCGCGCCGATGAGACCTATCAGAAGCTCGTCCATTGTGATCCTCCAAACGGTTAGTGCGCCTGCCAGTGCGCCGGTGTATACCGGGCAAGACGCCGCGCCGGCCAGTCCGGCGCGGCACCCGCCCTCCAGTGTACCGTTCAGTCCTGCCGCTCTTCGGCTTCGACAGGGCGGCGAATCAGAACGTTAATGAACTCGTTGCCCGACATCATCACCGGCTCCCAGCCGTCGCGAGCGTCGTTATTCAGACGCTCGTTCATAACAGAAACGCTGGTGGTCGGCATGTGCAGCACTCGGTACTCGTACTGAGCCACTTGCGATCCCTCCTCTTCCGGCCAACCTCCGGCTCGTCAGCGGCCGAGGATGGCGTCCATGGATTTGCTGGTCGCCTCGATCATGCGCTCGGGGTGATGCGGGTACGGCGGCATCATCTCGGCGGTGACCGGGCCGTCGTAGCCGATCTCCTTCAGCGCATCCATAACCCGGTCCCACGGCACATCGCCCTCGAGCAGGTCAACGAAGCCGTCGAAGGTGCCGGTGCCGATACTCTCGCGGAAGTCCTTGATGTGCAGCGCCTTGATGCGATCGTCGAGGATGCGGATCCACTGGTCCGGGTAGCCGTTGGGGATGACGTTGCCGACGTCGAAGTAGGCCTGGACGTACTCCTCGTCAATCTCGTCAATGATCCCGGCGAACTCCAGCGGGCTGAGCAGGAACTTGTTCCAGACGTACTCGAGGCCGATGCAGACGCCCGCCTCCTCGGCATCCTCGGCAAGCTCCGAGAACGTGTCCACTGTGTCATCGTAAGCCTGATCGTAGGGATACTCGGGCGTGACGGTCCCGGGGACCACGAGGAAGGTCTCAACGCCCAGCGCGGCGCCGAGCTTCAGCGACGTGCGGATGATCTCGATACCCTTCTCAGTGACCTCCGGGTCCGGGCCGACAGCCGGGAAGGCCCAGCCGAGGCCGGTGGCCAGTGTCCGTAACTCGAGTCCGATCTCCTGCGCCATGTCCACGTACTCGCTCATGTCGTCGGTGGTGCTGGCCGGGGTGATTTCGCCCTCGGCCTCCACGGTCAGCTCGATGCCATCGAAGCCGTACTTTTTCGCCATCCGCATGCGCTCTTCGATCGACAGTCCTTCGGGGAAGGACCAGAAGCTGATTGACTTGATCATGCGATTCCCTCCGCCTCTACGGTCGCGTGGTTCGTACTGATGTTGTTCATGCTTCCCCGCCTTGCGCGCGATTCCTGCATAGCTCAGCGGCAACGGCATGCACCTCCCCGTAGCACGTGGAGGAGCACATGGCGGGAGAGGGGGAGGAACGGCAACGTCAACGGTGGTGCGGAGGAAGTGAGTTGCGCGGAACGTGTCCAGGCGAGGGCGCCTGGACTCCGGGACTTAGGGTCGTTAGTAGGACAGGCATTCCTGCCTGTCAGCCCTAAGTCGTTGTGGCCCCTGCGCCCTCGCAGGGGGCGGCGCGAAGCGACGCGGGTTGTTGTCGTGGTCGTTCATGTGGCATCCCGCCCCTGGGCGGGACCCGTGCGTCGTACCGTACGAAGGCGTAGTCAGCGACGCATTGGGATCGCTGCGCGATCTCCTTGTTCAGACCCGTCGGCTGTTGAACGACAACCCTCCCCCCGTCCCGTCAAGGTACGTCCCTCCGCTTTCGTAACGATCTTCCTCAGCCGTCAAGGCGTCGCGCTCCCTCGCCGATGATGAGCACGGTCACGAGCATACAATCGCGGTGGTGAACAATGCCGCCGATTGCCCTTTAGAAGCCGAGGTGCGAATGATGAACTACCCGCTGGAGCAACCGTGGGGAGATGACATGCTCTCACCACAGCAGGCGGAGGACGTCGTCGAACAGCTTGCCGCGGCGACGGATGTGCTGGACCTGCTGCGCCGCGCCGATCATGTCAGCCCGCCCGAGATTGACCTCTGGAGCATCCTCGTCGTAGGCGATCCGGGGGAGCTTTACGTCCACAGCCCCGCGCCGATCACGCCCACTCTCGCGCTGGCGCTGGCGCACTCGATGGCCGACGAACTTGCAGGCTGTGTGCGCACACCGCTCCCGCTCGGGCGGATCGAGCACGCGCGCCTCTCCTGCGTTTCGCTGGAGATGGAGGTGCTCGGGCATCTGTGCGACAGCTTCCACGATCACCTGACGCAGCGCGGTAGCGAGGTCATCGGCGTGACACGCGCAGCCGCCTCCGCCGCCGATGGGCTTACGCTCGGGCGCTGGCGCGAGGCCGATGAGGTGCTGGAGGTCGCCGCCTGGATGCTCGGCGCGCTGACGGACCCGAAGCGGTCTGCTACGGGCCTGATGGACCCGATCAGCGGGCTCTACACGCGCGGCTTCTTCGAACAGACCCTACGCAACGAGCTGGCTCGCCATCAGCGCATCGCGACCGAAATGAGCGTGGTGCTGCTGCAACTACGCCGCTCAGCGTCGCTGCTTGCCGATGAGCGCCCGGCTCCGTCGCTGCTGGCGGTCGCCGGGGGCCTCATGCGCAGGGAGCTGCGTGAGGCGGATGTCATCGCGCGGCTCGACTCGAGGCGGCTTGCAGCGCTGCTGCCCTTCACCAGCCCGCGCAACGGCCTGATAGCCGCCACTCGGCTCGGCGAGGCGATGCAGGATGTCGCGGAGCTCGAGGGCTGGAGCATAGACATCGGCGTCAGCGGCATCGGGATGGAAACGCTCGCGGCGAGCGAACTGCTTGACCAGGCGGGCGAGGCGATGCGTTCCGCCCAGCGTGGCTCATCGCGGCATCCGTTCGTGTATCTGTAGGGGACGGCTCAAAGAGCCGCCTTGGGCTCCGGGTATGTTGGCGGGTGGTGTCGTTGCAGGGCGGGGGCTTGTACCCCGCCGCGCCGCCGTTAGCCTTTTTGTGGCCCCTGCGCCCTCGCAGGGGGCGGCGCTAAGCGGCGCGGATGTTCCTGTCCAGGCGGGGGCGCCTGGACTCCGGGTTGTTTCGCGCTTCTGAGGAAACCGTCCGCAAGCCCCCTCCCAGCGGGAGTGGGTGGCGCCGTTAGTCGTTTCGTTGTTGTTGTCGTTCATGTGGCACGGGCGCCCTCGCCCGTGCGTCGTGCCGCAGGTAGCGGTTCTCCGAACGGCCCACGGGTCCCGCCCAGGGGCGGGATGGCACATGGTAGAGTCGTGATCGCGGGTTGCCAGTCAGCCGCCCTACGGCCCCACCACCTGCACCGCCTCGCGAGTGCCGATGATCAGGCGCGGGCCATCGGCGAGCGTGACTACCTCCACCAGCAGCGGCCGGTCGCCCACCTCAAGGGACGCGATCGGCTGCAGCGCGGCATCGAGCAAATACACGCGCCCGTCATCGCATGCCGCCGCAACACGCGGCTGATCGCCCGGTATCAGCGCGATGTCATTCACCGCCTGCTGCAGGTTGCATTGCGCCAGCACCTCGCCACCGGGGCCCAGCGAGTAGACGTAGCCGGTCTCCGAGGCCACCAGCAGGTCCGGGTTCGCATCCCCCAGCAGTTGCCCCATCAGCACCTCG